>CASFFI010000026.1 GCA_949293925.1 uncultured Christensenella sp.
TATAAGACATCAACTATCACATCAAGGTATAACTTTGGAAGATTATGCTAAATATATTGGTAGAACAGTTGACGATATTATTGATGAACAAACTAAAAATGTTGAAAGACAATTAAAAGGCAGACTTGTATTAGAAAAATTAATAAGAACTGAAAAATTGGATATAACTGAAAAAGAAATTGAAAACAAAATCGCATCTTTAGCAAAGGAAAGAAATATGTCAGTTGACGATTTCAAATCTCGTATGGGCGATGATGGTTTAAATAGTATCGCAAGTGAACTAATAATGTCAAAGCTTATCAAATTCTTGCACGATAATAACACAATTGTTGATTAATTAGGAGGTATTATGTTAATTCCTGTGGTCGTTGACCAAGTGGGTAATAATGAAAGAAGTTATGATATTTATTCAAGACTTCTTGAAGATAGAATTGTATTCTTGACTGGAGAGATTAATGACCAGGTCGCAAATACTGTTGTGGCACAGTTAATTTATCTTGAAGGTAAAAATCCTGATAAAGATATATTCTTGTATATAAATTCTCCTGGTGGAAGTGTTTCGGCTGGACTTGCTATTTATGATACAATGAACTATATTAAATGCGATGTAAACACTATCTGCATAGGACTTGCGGCTTCAATGGCGGCGGTTTTATTGTCTAGTGGAACAAAGGGTAAAAGAGTTGTTCTTCCTAATGCTGAAGTTATGATTCATCAACCTTTGGGTGGAACGCAAGGTCAGGCAACTGAAATCGAAATTGCTGCAAAGCACATTCAAAAAACTAGAGATAAATTAAATCAAATTTTAGCAGAGAATACTGGAAAGGATAAAAAGACTATTACTAAAGACACTGATAGAGATAACTATATGACGGCTAAAGAAGCAGTCGCTTATGGCTTGGCTGATAAGATTTTTGATAAAAGGAAATAATAATGGGAACTGATAAAATAGCGTGTAGTTTTTGTGGTAGACCTGCTGATGAAGAACATACACTTTTAGTAAATCCTGAGGGAAATTGTTACCTTTGTGCTGATTGTGTTGCAACTTGTGGTAAATACTTTTCAAGAGAAGCAAGTTTAAAATCTAATAATGAACTTATTGAACTTATGAAACCTCAAGAAATCAAAGAAATGCTTGACCAATTTATAATAGGGCAAGATGAGGCTAAAAAGGTTTTAGCAGTTTCAGTTTATAATCACTATAAAAGAGTTAATTATAACCTTGCTTCAAAAGAAGATGGTGCAGTTGAATTAGAAAAGTCGAATGTCCTTTTGATAGGACCTACTGGCAGTGGGAAAACGCTTCTTGCAAGGACTCTTGCTAAATGCTTAAAAGTGCCTTTTGCTAGTTGTGATGCAACCACTTTGACAGAGGCTGGCTATGTCGGTGAAGATGTTGAAAATATTTTATTAAAATTGATTCAAAACGCTGATTATAATATAAAGCGTGCAGAAAAGGGCATTATTTATATTGATGAGATTGATAAAATTGCTAAAAAATCACAAAATGTTTCAATAACTCGTGATGTTAGCGGTGAAGGTGTTCAACAGGCTTTATTAAAAATATTAGAAGGTACTATTGCTTCTGTTCCACCTCAAGGTGGTAGAAAACACCCTCAACAAGAAAATCTAAAAATAGATACAACTAACATTTTGTTTATTTGCGGTGGAGCGTTTGTAGGTCTTGACAAAATTGTGGCTGAAAGAAAATCTTCTATAGGCCTGGGTTTTGGCGCAGATGTGAGTGTTAAAAGTGAAAAAGAATCATTTAAACTAAAAGGTGTCGAACCTTATGATTTGATTAAATTCGGTATGATACCAGAATTTACAGGGCGTATTCCTATTATGGTTAGTCTTGAACCTTTGGACTTAAATGCTTTGAAAAGAATTTTGGTTGAACCTAAAAATGCAATTATTAAGCAGTATATTCAAATGTTTAAAATTGAAGGCATTGACTTACAATTTGATGACAGTGCAATAGAATCAGTGGCAAGTAAGGCTATTGAACTTAAAACAGGAGCGCGTGGTCTTAGAACAATTCTTGAAGATAAAATGCTAAATGTTATGTATAAATATCATTTTGATGATGGCGTAACAAAAATTATAATTGATGGCGATTATATTAATGGCAAAAAAGAAGAACCAATAATTATAAAAGCTGAAAAAAAAGCAAGTTAAACTAGCGTGTGCTAGTTTTTTTTAATATATTTTGAAGTTAAAAAATAAATTAAAATATTTTTAATTAAAACTTCTTTTTGATTTATATTTTTAATTACAAATGTTTCTTTTTAATTTATATTTTTAATTACACAAATTTTTAAATTTTTAAAAAGTTATACAATATATTTCATTTTATTTTAAACTAGTTATATTTTATTTTCTTTATTATGATATAAACTAGTTATATTTTATTTTTTAATAATGATTAAAGTTGTAATTTTTAATTTATACTATGCAGAAAAGTTAAATTTGTTTTGTTTAGTTTATTCTAATTAAAATAGAATTAATGATTTAGTTTTAACTTGGAAATATATTATTTGTAATTGACAATTAAATTTTTGTTTGACATAATTTACGTATGGCATATATTGAAATAAATGTAAAGTCTGAAGGTCAAACTGTTTTAGAAGCATTGGCTCTTGTGCAAATTGAAATAGAGCGATGTAAAAACACGCACATATCAGCAATTAAAGTTATTCACGGTTATGGTAGTCATGGAGTGGGCGGTGCAATAAAAAAAGAATTACATTTTATGCTAAAAAATTTTAAATCAAAAAAAATTATAAAAGATTTTGTGCCTGGTGAAAAATGGACTGATTTAAATGAAAACAGAAATAAAATTATCAAAGTATGTCCTGATTTACTTGCTGACTATGAGCTTTTTAATTTAAATTATGGAGTAACAATTATTTTATTATAATATTTTAATTGTAATGTTTTAATTTTAAAGTTTTAAATTTAATTATATTATATTTAATTACATTGCATTTAGTTATTTATATTTAATTATATTGTTTAACTGTAAATATATTTAATAAAAATCATCTAATAATATTTTTGTTTTTTTAATCTTTATTTTTAGATTGTTTTATATTTAAATTTTATAAAATGAATAGTTTGTCGATTATATTAATTTTGTAAATATTTTAATGATTTAGTTTTTATTATTTAATTTTTTTTGTATAATAAATATATATACTATTTTGGGGGAATTTATGTCAATTAAAAGTAAAGGCTTTGGATTTAGTTCTTTGATTTATACTATTCTTTTCTTGCTTCCTATTGCTACAGGTATTTGCCTTTATTTGTTTTTACCATATTCTATTTTAATTAATGTTTGTGTGGCAATTGGTTCTTTTATATTATTACTTTTTCTTGCTACTTTACTTGTTTTTATTTTTTCTAAACAGCGTTTATTTAGGTCTTTTGCAACTTTTACTTTGGGTATTTATTTGGGTGCTATTTTGGTTCTTTGCGGTTTAACCGGTATAGGCTTTTGGGCATACAACGATTTATCTATTAGTAAAATTGAAGAACTTACAGGGAATGATTTTAATTTAGACAATGAAACTTTAAATAATTATACTTTGGCTCAATACATAAATATAGTTGGCAAACTTGCATCAAATGATACTTATTCTATAAATGATTTAGAAAATGATTTGGCTATCAAATTCCCTGATGCTATTTATGATATAGATATTACTAAATTAAAATCTGTTCCTATTAGTGAAATCAAAAATAATTTTAAATCTGTAATTTTAGAAAATATAACTGTAGATTCATTAAAAGGTGTAGCAAATGATTATCTTGGCGGTGAAGTTGTTGATATTCTAAACAAATTGCCAGATGGTATTCCTTTATCAGGACTTGCTGATGCAATGTTTGACTTAACTTTGGCAGATGTTATGAATTATACAATTATTTACAGTGTTGATAATGCAAATAAAATTGATCACTTAGAAGATAAAAATGGACAGGTTGTTGATGATAAAATTATAACAGCTATTGCTGACCTTACAATTAAACAAGTTATGGGAAAAGATGAAAATCTCTCACTTGACGATAAAGTTTACTCTTTGCAACTTAAAGATTTAATTGATGTACAAGAAGGAACTTTAATTGAAAAAATTGCAGATTATACAATTGATGAACTTGCGCAAGGAAGTTTTGAAGATGAATTAACTTTAGGTGAAATTTTGGGATTATACTACAATGAAATTGATGGGGTTTGGTATGAAAATTATGATGGCTTAAATTATACTAACCCTGCTGAAACCAAGATTGAAAGTTTATTAAGTCTTACAATATCAAATTTGAATACAGAAGAAATTGACAGCACAATCAGTTCTTTAAAATTAAGTGATGTTATTGATATTCAATCTAATAGTTCTAATCTCTTGCAAAGATTAAAAGATGTTACCATTTCAAATTTATCTAGTGAAATAGACAATCTAAAGTTGGGTGAAGTTTTGGGGCTATTTAAAGATGAGCAGACAGAAATTTGGTACACAGACAGCAATTTAACTATTGAAGCAGATGGTATGATATCAAAGTTTGCAAATCTTACAGTTAGTGATTTAAATGAATCTTCTATTAAAAACACTATTGATGGATTACTTCTAAAAGATGTAATCGACATTGATAATTTAAACGATTCACCTATATTATCCGCTTTAAAAGATACAACTATTAGTCAACTATCAACTAAAATCAATGATTTAAAATTAGGCGATGCATTGGGTTTATATTATAGTGATGGATTAGGTGCTTATGAAATTGGTTGGTATGAAGATGCAGAGTATTCTATTAAAGCAACTAACCTTATGAATAATCTTGCAAACCTAAAGGTAAACGAAATTGATAATGATTCTTTAACACTTATTATAAACGATTTAACATTAAGAGATGTTTTATCTAGTGATAATTTACAAAACTCAAGTGTACTTAATGCTTTAAAAGATGTAAAAATATCAGAGTTGGGAAATTCAATTGATAAGATGAAACTAGGCGAAATGCTAGGACTATATTATGATGTAACTACTGACTATTGGTATGAAGATGCAAGTTTTTTAACAGAAGTTAGTGCAGTTATAAATGGGTTATCAAATTTAACTTTGGCTACAATTAATAATGATTCTATTATGAATGTTGTTAATAATTTAACCATTGAAGACGTGTTCGGCACTCAAACAACAGGTATTTTGAAAAATTATAACAATAATTTAGTAAGTGAAATTCCAACTCTTGTTGATGTTTCAAATAAAACTTTTAACGAATTATATGATTTAGGAATAATTCAAGAAATACCTAATGGATTTGGAGATAAAACTCTTGATGAATTTATCAACGAATATAATAAAATTCCTCAAAGTTAATTTGTTTATCATATACATATATAAGTATGGGATTTTCCCATATTTTTTATTATTCGACAAAATTTATAAAAATATTGACTTTATTTTTTATTGTGATAAAATATCTTTGAGGTAAAAATGCATAATAATATTCTGATTATTAATCTTTTAAAAGGAATAAATAGAAGAAAACAATTTAAAAATTCAGGCACAATTAGACAAAAAATTCATCAACCTAGAAGATATTATAATAAATTAAGTGAATTGCTAATTGTCTTTTTAGATTATTTCAATAGTCTGGAATATTACTATCAAGAATTATTAACTCTAAAACAAGATTTTCGAGATGCTATTCAATATGCTATTGCCAAATGGATAAGTTGCTATAATGAATTAGATTGTCTAGAATTATATAATTTAGAACCTTCAGATATAAAGTTTTTAAAAGAAAAAATTAATATGGCATCGAATTTAATTGACAATGCGCAAAAAATTATAGATAAAATAAAAGAAAAAGATTGTATAATGAAACAATGATAAAATTAATAGGAGAAATTATGAATTATTATGAATTAAGGACAGATTTACAAAATATTATATCATCATTAAGAAGTTTATCGACTTCAATAAGTGATGTAAAGTCTAATCAAAAAACAAATGCAACATTTTTAAGAGATATCAATAGGGATTTAGATGTTTTATTAGACAAAATAGTTTCAATGTTGAATTCTTTGCAAAATAGTATATCAAAATTAGAAACAATTTCTCAAAAACAGTTGAATTTTTCGCAAAATAATGATGAATTTTTGAAATCAATTAAAAATACAACTAATTATAGTTTTACAATTAAAACAATAGAAATTTTATCTAATATTTTAAAAGATTTACAAGCAAAAAAAATTTCTACTAGCCTTGCAGAACTTGAAAGAAGTGCTATTATTACAGAATATCAAGATGCCTTTGATGGTTATATGCCTAAGTCAATAAAAATATTAAACAAAGCAATCATGCAACAGATAGATAGTTTAAAATAAATTTTATAAATAAAGAGGAAAATTATGGATAATATGTTCTTATATGATTACAGAAAATTAGTAATCGAAAATGATAGCGAGGAAACTAGAACAAATATACAAAGAATAAATAACGATCGAAAAGAGTTAGAAGAAAAATTTAAGAAAGCGTTAGAACAAGCAGATGCCCTCGAACGTAAAGCAAAAGCATTATTAGAGAAATATGGTATAAAAAAATATGGAGATAGAATAGATAATGGCCAACAAAAAGAAAATGAACAAAAGTTAGAAAAACTATTATAAAAAAATTATTAAAATTTAGCCTTTTATTTTATAAATAAGAATGTAAAAATAAAAGAAAAATAAAATCTTCATAATAATTCTTATGTGATGTACACAATTTGTTATAATAATTGTAATTGAAAACCAAAATAGTAAACTTAAAATCATTACTATCTTTAAAATTGTATTTGATATATTCAAGAAATAATAAAAATAAGATTTTTTGAAATTCTATTAAATCATTTTTTTGCTGCATTGAAACAGATTAAGTAATATAAAGTTAGTATAAAGTAGTAATTAAATTTACAATCACGCAACATAAAAATATAAAGTATAAAAACTGATTTTTTTCCTCATTTAAAACATTATAAAATAGGAATATGCTATTGAAAATAAGGTCTTTACTTTTTAATAAACATATCAAATAAAAAAAATGTAAAAAAATAAAAAAAAGTTTTAAAAAACTGTTGACAGAAAAAATAAGGTGTGATAATATTACAATGCAACGCAAA
>CASFFI010000027.1 GCA_949293925.1 uncultured Christensenella sp.
AGGTAATATTACCACAAGAATAAATTTGTGTCAACAGTTTTTAAAAAGTTTTTTTAAATTTTGACAAATTTTTTTTAAAAGTTTTTTTATTAGAATTTTAAGCCTATAACTATAAAGTTTAACCTTAATCCAATACTGAAAAATTTTATTTACGACTTATTTTCATTAGATTAAAATGTACTACAGGATAATTATCAACATATTGCCACTAATTAGCAATGTATTACAAACAAATATCAAAATTTTTGATATTAACTAATAAACTCTATTAATCGACTATAAAATCTATTCATTTCCTCTATGCTAATGTAAAATTTTTCAAAACTGCAAATCATTACTTTAAAAATTAATTTATATTTTTTATAAGTCTTTAATTCTTTTGTTGATGTTAATTAAATAAGACTTTTCATAATAATTTTAGTTAAAATAATAAATAATACAACAATAAGGCTTTTTAATGTTTCGTTAAAATAACTATTTCTAGTTTTTTTGATTAATATTTGGGTTAACATTACTCTATACACAATTGTTTTATAAATATATTATATAATAGGAATATATAACCTTACACTTATTTAGTATTAATATATTATTAATTAATTTTACCATTTTAGTATAATTATTTTTTTTAATTATTTCAATAAATTTTAATCAATACTGAAAATATTATTTATTTAAAGACACTATTCGCTCAATGCAAGATTGTTAATAAAGATAATAATGGGATTACAAAAAAAGATACTGCAAAAAGTCAGTATCTTTTTAAATTCAATTAAATTCAAACTATTAAGTTATTCAATAATCTATTAGTTTTAATATTAAGAAATATTTCCTGCGAAATTAAAGACTAATCCTTCTGCAAAGATAACGTTTCTTACTAATAATTCGTTTAATGATAAACTTTCGAGTTTATCTGAATTCATACCATAAATTAATGTATAATTCAAATTTTCATTTAATTGTTCTTGCAATAATTCTTCTATGTTTATGTTGGTATTACCAGAATTGTAATCATAATAATATCTTGTGTAGAAATCTTGACCATTTATAGTATAACGATATCTGTTAGTGTAAGCAGTATCAGTATCTGCAATATTGTATATAATTTTTCTTACATCTGCAGAAATAGAAAAATTAGTTTCACCGCTTTCAATAATATTATTTGCAACAAAATCAGTTGATAATATAAATACTCGGTTTCCTGAAATTTTAACAAATGTTAAAGCGAATTCATCTGAGTTTACAAATGGAATTGTTTTACCATCATTTATGCAATAATAATTTGAATATTGTTGATTAAAATTATCTGTTATATCGTATATAACCGAAGAATTATTTATAGAGTACTGGTCAGCACCATTTATCCCTGTACCCCTAAAGAATGTTATAACATTTTCATTTCCGTTTTTATCGAATATTGTCAAATCAGAGCCATAAGTTGTTGCACTAATATAAGTATTTACATTATTATCATTTTTTTCAATTAACATATCCGAGTTGTTTACATATTTTATATATGTAGAATTTGTTTCATAATACAATATGTTATTTTGAGACTCGCCATCACCATACTTTAAGTAGTCTAAATTTTGAACAAAAGTCATAATTGGAACAAAGGCATAGTTTTCAACAGGTGTAACTTGAACAAATCCATTATTAGTTTTCTTAGAGTAACTATATATACCTGAATAACCATCTTTTAAAACTGGAATCATTTGTGTTCCAACTTCATAACCGTTATGTATATGTCCTACATATTGACTAATTTTTATTGTTGGCAAATTATAATGTAAGGTCTCGTCTGTAAACAAATATTGTAGCAAAATATAATTAGTGTTATTTATTGCGCTATCATTATCTCGATTATATAACTTTCCATACCTGTCAACAGAAGTAAACCACAATTTATATTTATTCAATCCTTCAGTTGCTGAATTGTAAGTTGTTACTTTATAATTTCCATTTGGCAATTCTTCATAACTATTATACTGTTCAACCAAATCAGTTTCGTTGTAAATGTAATAATAATTACCCAACTTATAATAATCACTTGTTGTCAAGTATTGTGTAGTTGTAGATGTAGAAATAGGTTCTTCGCCATCAACATAACTATTGTAATCTTCATAAATATTTTCAGTTACTTCCCTTGAAGGTCTTGTGTTGTTTATAGAATCTGAATATCTATAGAATATTTTCGAAGCAAATATTTTTCCTTCAACTTTCAACTTTTCATCATCTGTCAAACCATTATATAAAGTCTTATAAATTGGAACAGAATTTAGCGCAGTTTCAAGTGAGTCGAATTCATTAGAAACGCCCATATACTGCCAATATGTTTGTACTTCAAATGATGATTGATTTTCATCTGACAAATCTAAAGTATAATAAGAATTAACTTGAATTTGATCATCTGGGTCATCTGAAACAAAGTCTTTAAAG
>CASFFI010000028.1 GCA_949293925.1 uncultured Christensenella sp.
AATTAAAATATTAATAATGTTATATTCACAATAAAAAATTAAAATATTAATAATGTTATATTCACAATAAAAAATTAAAATAACAGAGCAATAAAAAATAACAGAATAATAAAAATTAACAAAGAATAGAAATGAAATCAATAATAGTTAGGTTTAAAAATTCTATTTTTTTTCATTATAATTTCCTACAACTTTTTATTTTTGCCATTTTTAATAATCATATGATAAAATATCAGTATTATAAAACTAAATTAGATATTTTTATAGATATAATATGGATATAAAGATTAACTTAAACTTTAAAGATGTTTATGATTTATAAATGTAATATTAGACTTAAAAACTAAAGATTTTATTTAATTTAATAAAAATAACCTTTTATTATTAATGAGCTATTTGGTAGTTTATATTTATAAATGTAACCACATAATAGTTTATATTTATAAATGCAACCGCAAACAAGTTAT
Source organism: uncultured Christensenella sp. (assembly GCA_949293925.1). Taxonomy (GTDB): domain Bacteria; phylum Bacillota; class Clostridia; order Christensenellales; family UBA1242; genus CASFHD01. Next base: position 468 of record CASFFI010000028.1, read on the forward strand.
ATTTATAAATGCAACCGCAAACAAGTTATATTTTTAAATGTTACTTTAATATTTTTATATTTACAAATTTTACATTGATAATTTAATTTAAAAGTTAGAAATGTATTTTTATGCTTATTGATTTAGATTTAATCGAGCATAAATGAATAATGTCAATGATTAATTAGTTTACAACTCGAATTAATTTTGTTATTATATGATAAAATTCATTTTATTCTTGTGTTATTTTTAAGGAGTCTATATGAAAATTGTTGTTGATGCTTTTGGTGGAGACTATGCACCTGGTGAAATTATAAAAGGTGTTATTGATGCATTAAATAAGCACCAAGATTTAAAAGTTGTTTTGTCGGGTGATAAAGATAAAATAACAGATGAACTAATGAAAGAAATATATGCTAGTGATAGATTAGAGATTTTGCACGCACCTGATGTAGTATCAAATAGCGACCTCCCAGCTTTTGCAGTAAGAAGGAAAAAATTTGCGTCTTTGCCTATGGCATTTGATTATTTAAAAGAATTTGATGATTGCGATGCGTTGATATCCGCAGGACCTAGTGGCGTTATGCTTGCTGGCGGAATTTTAAAAATAGGAAGAATGAAAGGTATTAAAAGGCCTGCAATGGCACCGCTTTTGCCTACACAAAATGGTGGGAAGGTAATGCTTTTAGATGCGGGTGCAAATGCTGAATGTGATGCGAATAATTTATTGCAATTTGCAATTATGGGCGATATTTATATGAAAAGTATGGGGATAAAACGCCCTAAAATAGCATTATTAAATATAGGTACAGAAGATGAAAAAGGTGATACCATTAGAAAAGAAGCATTTGAACTATTAAAAAATTCTAATTTGCGTTTTAAAGGCAACATTGAAGCGAGAGATATATTAAAAGGTAATATAGATGTGGTAGTGGCAGATGGTTTTTCAGGAAACATTGCTTTAAAATCAATTGAGGGGACTGCTGAATTTGTTATGAATTTTTTAAAAAATGAATTAAATTCAGGACTTAAAAATAAGATAGGTGCACTACTTTTAAAAAATACGTTTAAAAAGATGAAATCTAGTATGGACTATAAACAATTTGGTGGAGCGCCATTATTAGGGTTTGAAAAGATTTTATTAAAATCGCACGGAGATAGCAAAAGGGAAACTATTGCACTTGCTATAGATAACGCCATAAAACTAAAAAAACAAAATATGATAGAAAATATAAAAAAGGCGGTAGAAGAAGTTGAAAAAATCTAATTTAAAATTTTATTACCTTTTTGAAAAATTGCCTAAAGATAAAAAAGATTTAGCATTAACTCACCCTTCAAAAGCATTTGATTTAAAAATTCAATCTAACCAGCGTTTAGAGTTTTTAGGTGATAGTGTTTTATCTTTGATTATAAATGACTATCTTTACCGAAATGTTGATATGCAAGAAGGGAATTTGACAAAATTAAAAAATTCTTTAGTTAGTAGTGAAAATTTATCAAATATTGCAAAAGACTTGCAGATAGGTAATGACTTAATGGTTGGCAAAAGTTTAAAAGATGTAGAATTATCTGATTCTGTTTTAGAAGACACATTAGAAAGTATTATAGGTGCTATGTATCTTGAATATGGATTGAAAGCTTTGCGCCCTGCTATAATTGAACTTTTTGATATCAAAAAGCATACCAGATTAGATGAAATAAAGGATTATAAAACAAGATTTCAAGAATATGCACAAAAAAATAATCAAAAGTTTGAATATATAACAGAATGTCTGGGTGAAAATTTTAAATCAACTTTAATTTTAGATGGAAAAGAGATTACAACAAAAATTTCGACAAGTAAGAAAAAGGCCGAAACTGAATGTGCAAAAGAAGCCTTAAAAATAGTTGGTTGCATAAATTAATGTTTTGTGCTAATATAAAAACAAATTACAGAGGGACCTATGGAAAAGATGAAAGATTTAAAGGTTGAATTTACACAATACAAAAAAGGTGAAATTATTACAGGCACGATAGTAATGATTACAAAATTAGGTGCGATAGTAAATATAGGTGGTATGCGAGACGGTATCGTTCCCATTAATGAATTAGAACCAATTTATAAAGAAGGCGATGCAATTTTAACTATGTTTACAGGCGTTTTAGCAGATAATAATTGTTATATATTAAAACACGAAGGTGTCGCAAAAATTTTAGAAGAAAAAGAGAAATTAAATGGTTTAAAATTAGGTGCTAGCATAAAATTTATGCCAAATGAAATAACTCAATCTGGAGTTATTGGTAATTACTTGGGATATAGAGTGTTTTTGCCATTTTCTCAATGCCGACCAAAAGATTATGTGAGTATTGATAATAAAAATGAAATTGATGCTATAGTCATCGAATTAGATAATTTAAAAAAGTCCATTGTGGTTAGTACAAAACTAGTTGATAGGGGACAAGACGAAGTTTTTGTTCACGAGGGCGAAGAATAT
>CASFFI010000029.1 GCA_949293925.1 uncultured Christensenella sp.
CTGTTTGTTTTCAAATAACTCTTTATTTTGTTTATTGAACTCCATAACAATAATATTTTCAATAGCAACAATAATTGATATTATAGGTAATAAAATTAAAAACATTTTGCTTACTTGTAATCTAAAAATTAAAGTAAAAGCCAAGAATATTAAATTAGCAAAAAGTGTAGTAAATATAAATGTCATACTATTTGCACCATTGTGTCTTATTAGCATATAAATTGAACCTAATGCCATAATTCCAAGTGGTATAAATATTACAAACAAATAATCTGAAAGTTTCACAGTTTTAGAAAACTTTGAAATTTCAACATCTTCACTCGAAATATTGATTGAACTTAAACTCTCTACAATCTTTCCTTGTACTTCAGTTTTAACATCATCTAGACTTGAATTTGTTTCTAAAATGATTGTAGCATTAGCACCTTCTCCTTGCAAAACAGGGCTAGATTTTATTTTTATATCATAAGAATTCAAAACCTTTTTTATTTTATCAGCATAACCTTCAAAATTATCGCTTGTTGCATAATCTCCAACATTTACTTTCACATACGTTCCGCCTGTAAATTCTGTAGAAACATTAAATCCACAAAATATCAAAACTATTACAGCAACAAGCAATACACCCAACAAACAAATCAAAGGAATTCGATTTCTTTTTAAATAATCAAGAGTTGACTCATCTACTTTTCTAGTTATCATCTTTTGCCTCCAACTTAAAGTTGCACTTTTCACCTCGTTTACTATTAAAAGGTAGTGTTAATTTAATCATTCCCCTGAACAATGCTTGAGATACTACTGGATTAATAAATGCGAACACAAATACTACAAGACCAAATGATTTCAAAGTGTTTACAGGTAGTATTGCCATTATTCCGCCAATTAAGGCTAGTGCTACACATACTGAAATATTTATAACTAAAGATTTGTTTAAACCAGATTTGAAGGATACATGCAATTTTTTACCTGATAAATACTCTTTTTTAGCATACTGAATACTTAATACCATATTTTGAATAATTAATATCAATGATAATAAAATCCCTAAAACACCGCCTATATTCATAAATACGTTAGGAATTGTAGAAAGAATAAATATACCTATGCAACTAGCAAATAATGTACAGTAAACAATAATTATACCAATGTATTTATACATGTAAATCAAAAGTGCTATTACTAATATTGTAAACACTAAAATTGTAGCAATTAGTGCAATATTAGCATTTATCCCATTTTTAGGGGTTATTTGAGTTGCAGATAATTTTTGTAAATCTAAAGTAAGTGTTCCAGTTTTGATTCTTGTTGCATAAGTTTTAGCACTGCTTGCATCAGTAATATTACCACCACTCATTACAAGTTGTCCGCCATCAATAGCCTCGCTTAATGATGAACTAGATTCTTGATTGTCTCCAAAATAAATGTATAAATTCGTATTGCTAGAACTGTATTCGTTAGAAACGATTTTTTCTGTAATATCTGCTAAAATTTTCTTGCCATTATCAGTAAAATTGATAATAACAGCGTGAACAGTTTTGCCATAACTATCAGATGTAGAATCTTGGTCAATATAACTATATGGTTCAACTGATTTTATTTCATTACCTGATAAAAACTTAATATAATTTTCACCATCTACAGCAGTATCAGTATAATATCTAAAATTAATTCTTGAAGGCTCACCAATGTTTGTAATAAATTTTTGCATTTCATTATATGATGAAAAACCACCCACTCTAGTTGAAAGATATTTGTAATCATCATTTTCGACTAAAGTTATAGAAACATCATTGTAACCCAAATCAATTATAACATCTTTTAGTCCACTAATAGTAGAATCAATACCACTATCTAAAGTTATGTTTTCACCCTCTGGCACAGATAACCTAAAATCTAGTACAACACCTTCACTTAATTCATTAGATGTCTTTAAATTTTCTACAAAACTTGAATATTTATAATTTACTCCGCCTATTGAAAATGGCAAAGGAAAACTAATATATGTGGCAATTATACCTATAAATAGCAATATGCCAAGCAATATTAAAATGCTTTTGGCTCTTCGTTTAGTCATATATCTACTCCAATCTAAGTAATTATAACCTAGAGCCCGATTTATGTCAACTAAAAAGCTCACTAAAAATGTCTAAAAAGAAAAAATTAGCACGATTAAACGCACTAAACTTTTTTAAAGCAACCAAATATCACAGTGCATACTGCTCCTATTAAAGCCATAGTTAATAAATCTATTATAACGCTTAAATTAAATGAAAATTGTTTGCCAATTATAGAAAATATTAAAAATGTTAAAATGGCATAAACAAGACCTGTAATAGCACCTTTTATAAGATATTTACTGTCAATTTTTCGCATAATTAAAATAACTGAAAATGCTACACCTATAATTTTTATGATTAAATTAATTACTCTTATAGTTGAATTATTAAAATCAATAAACTTCATACTAAAAGCAAGTATCATTATTAAAACTACTGTTAATAACACTCCAAACATTGCACTTTTTATTATATCTAAACTTGAATTTGCCTTAATACCTTTTAACATAACCAACCTCACTTTAATTTATGCTGTGATATGTTTTTAAGAACTAAAAAAGGCAATTTTTCAAAATATTTAAAATAAGTCAAAATTTTTACATATAAATTTATTTAATTATTCCTATCATTCCGTCAAGATATGGCTTTATTAATTTAACTTTAACCAAACTGCCAACTTTAACATCTTGTGGAATATATGTATAAATGTAATTATCAGTATATCCACACGAATATCCATTTTTAATTTCTTCTACCAACATATTGTGTGTTTTAAATTTATTCTTTTTATAGAAATTTAATGTATATTTTTCCGCCAAATCAAGCAGTTTTTTTAATCTTTCTTTTTTTGTCTTTGAATCAACTGACATCTTAAATTTTTCAGCAATTGTACCCTTTTTTTCACTATAAGGGAAAATGTGCATATAATTAAATTTAATCTTTTTTAAATTTCTTAAAGTTGTGTTAAACTCTTCATTCGTTTCGCCTTTAAAACCAACTATTATATCGGTCGCCAAACATACATTTTTAAAATATTTTCTTATATTTTTTACAACTTTCATAAATTTAGAAATTGTATAACGCCTATTCATTCTCTTTAAAGTTTCATCGCAAGCGGACTGCAAACTCAAATGAAAATGCGGACAAAAATTTTTGTATTTTTTCAAAGTCATTAACAGTTCATCTGTTATTACATTACACTCTAATGAGCCAAGTCTAAAGCGTTTGCCAGTCTTTCCTACCTCATCAACTAGTTTGGTCAAAGCGGGTTTGCCGTCAATTTTATAATCGGACAAATTTATTCCCGTAAGCACAAATTCACTAGAATTAGAATTATTTATCTCATTTATAATTTCATCTAAATTTCTACTTCTGCTTCTTCCCCGCGTATAAGGAATAATACAATATGAGCAAAAATAATTACAGCCATCTTGGACTTTTATATATTGTCTTTCTCTAGTTTTTGTAGGGGGAGCAAAATAATCATAATTATCGCTAATTTTATTTAATTTTAAATTTTGTTTGTTTATATATTCAATTATTTTGTTCTTACCATTATTTCCTAAAATTGAATACACATTTTGATGACCTAAAAATTGTGAAGGATTGTTTTGCACAGCGCAACCGCACAAAATTATTTTACAATTAGGATTTAACTTATTACATTTTGCAATAACTTGTCTCGATTTTTGTTCAGCAGTGTTGGTTACAGCACAAGTGTTTACTATATATATATCTGCATAAACATACCCTTCAACTACTTCATAATCTTTACTCAGTTGGGTTATCATACTTTGTGATTCATACTCGTTAACCTTACAGCCTAGAGTTATAATGCTAATTTTCATTTGTGCTCCTTTAATCGACACACCCCAACAACTGAAGCTAAAGGTGCGCGCAAAATTGTTTTTCCTAAACTAATTAAATTCGCATTGTGTTTTTTAAAATATTCTACTTCTTCAATCGAAAATCCGCCTTCTGGACCTATAATTAAATTTACCTTATTTGATGACAAATTTATTTGTTTACTAAAATTAGTTTCGTTTTCATACGCCAAATAAATATCACCTTTTAGAGTTTTTAAATCTAAATTTTTTTGTATCTCAATTACAGGAATTGTCGCTCTTTCACACTGTTTGCAAGACTGAATAGCAACATGAATTAATTTTTCTTTTTTATCATCGTCAATTTTCGCAACAGAATACTTTGAACTAAATAATATTATTTTATTAACGCCCAATGCTGTTAAATTTTCTACTGCTTCTGTTAAAGCGTCATTTTTTATATACGCCAAACATACAGTTATAGATAAATCTTCTATTTTAGTATTCAAAACTTTATCAATCACTTTTAGTGAACAATTCTTTTCCGCCGTCAATATAGACAACTTGTAATCATAACCATCTCCGCAAAATCCTGTAACGACATCATTTATTTTTGCACGCCTGACTTTTAATAGATGCGAACTTTCGTTTTTATCTAACACTACAATCCCATTAATTTCTTTATCAAAAAAGTATCTATCGTCCAATTAATATTTCCCTTTTAATGTTTGAATTGC
>CASFFI010000030.1 GCA_949293925.1 uncultured Christensenella sp.
AAATATTCAATAGTTATATTTTTAATAATAGGCTCGCACCCTAAATCGTCAATTATCAGTGCTTTACAATTTAGGTATTCTTCAAGTAAACTAGGTTTTGAAAAATGATAATTTTTGCATTCGTTAATTAATGAAAATGCTGTAGTAAAATGAACATTTACACCCATTTTTAAAAGTTTTGACGCAATACATTCTAAAAGGAATGTTTTTCCTGTTCCTGCCTGCCCTATGAAGTTTATATTTTTAATTTGTGTGTTTTCAAAGTTGTCAATCCATTTTAGTATTACATCATAAGTTTTTTGCAAATTTTTGTCGGCGTTTAGAACTCGTTCATCGCTGTTTTCAAATGTTTGCAAACTAGTTGCTGATTTTGAAAGATTTTGTAACTTAATGTTTACCTTATTCATAACACAAGAACAGTATTTTCCATTAACTATTCCTTTATCTTTACAAATTTTACAATCGTAATTAGGGAATAAAGAATTTTTGTCAATGTTTAATTTTTTTAATACATTTTCAAATGCCAGTTTTTCAATATTCAAATCTTGCAAAGCAATATCTACATCAATTGATTGATGTTTTGCTTTTGCATAATTAATTAATTTTTTATTGTAATTTTCATACGCATTTTTAAATTCAAGATTGTTTAAATATTTTTGCAAAGCAACTTTACAATCAGTTTCAATCTGTTCTCTTTTTATTTTTTGTTCGCTTAAAACTTGTTTTAATATTTCTGCTTTTGTCATACATCAACCTCGTCCAAGTTGGTAATTAAACTGTCTAAAAATTCTTTTGAAAAATTAGTTTGTTTGTAACTTTCATTTAATTTATCTTTTTGCGTATTTGGTGCGTTCTTTACAGTTTGACTATTTGCTTTTGCCTTTTCAATAGTATTAATTTTTAAAGTGTACCAATTAGATAACAATTTGTTCATATATTGCATAGGATTTTGAGTACCTGCTGACAAACTTGTTGCATAACTAATCAATTCGTCATCAAAATTCCAATCAAAAATCCAGGTTTTGTACATAGCCCTATCATAATTATTTACATTTCTTAAAATATTTAGGTTAGATAAAATCTCTTTAATCTTTGTATCATATACAGCAATGTTTTCAAGATATTCCGCAAAACTAATTACATTGGTAATTCCTAACGAATACATTTTGCCAACAAAAGCGTTAAAAGAATCAAGCGTTCTTATTGAGTGTTTGAAACAATAATCTGCCATTTGCGTTAATGTTATTTCATCATATCCCATATTAATAAATGGTATTATATATGTATCAACAACTTTTGAAAGGTCGTCATAGTATAAGCCCAAACTTTTAACCACATGTTTTGCGGTATTGAATAAATCAGATTTATTCTTTTCATAATCATCAATTTCTTTTATAGAAAATAATTTCATTTCATAATATTTCATCAGTTGATTATCAAGGTCTATTAAATCTAATCTTTTTCTAATTCTAATAGTTTTTGGTATATGTAGTATGACACTCATATCAAAACCCAAAGTTTTTATCCATTTATTCAAATATTCTCTGTCATCAATAGTGGCATTTCTTTTTATACCCAAAGCATTAAACAACAAATTTAAGTTATCATCAAGAATACCTAAACTTTCAATTTTCTTTTCAACATCTTCAAAATTTAAAATTCCCTCTTTTGCCCAATTTTTTGCAACTGTGGAAATATATGAACGACTTACATTTTCGCCCTTTAAATCAGCACAATATTTAGCAATCATAATAAGAGCTTCTTGAGTTAGATGATAGTCTTCGATAATTCTGTAATATTCGTCTAGTTCGGTAGGAGTTAGTTGGCGTTTAGAAATAATTTCTTGCATTTGAATATTAAAATCTTTGTAAATAGAAGGATTATAAGTACGCATTTTAATTTTGTCTTTGTTCATAGGCAAAAATCTTATTTCAACAGGCGAAATATTTAAAACTTCTACAAGACCCAACTCTTGCCAATACATAAAAGCACTAATTATATCATCTTCACAAACATTTAAAATATTTGCAAAATACTTAATGTTATTATTTGGGTTATTAGGATTTTGACATAATGCCAGACCCAAAATATAAACTTTAGCACAAATGCTTGGAGATTCAGGCATATATTCGAAAATAAATTGGTTATCTAACAATGTAGATGTCTTTTCTTCGTCAATTTTGCTAAAACTACAAAACGCCATTTAAACCTCCTATAATTTATGACCTATATTATACATAAATTTATATAAATTGTAAATAAAAAATGAATAAACTTTATTAAACTTTAATACATTATAGAATGAAAAAATTAAAAAAAATAATAATATTAACTTTATTAATAATATGTATTTCTACAATATTTAGTGGTTGCAAAAAAGAAGATAAACTAATTGAAGCACCTAAAAATATTTCAACATACAACATTGATATTGATTTTGACAAGAATACAAAAACGCTAAATGCAAAACAAACCCTAAAATATGTAAATAGGTCAAATGATATATTAAAGGAAGTATATTTTCATTTATATCCTAATAGTTTTAGCGAACTAGTTGAAAGTCCTGTGAGTTCTAATAATTATTCAACTTGCTATTATAACGGCAAAAGTTTTGGCAAAATTGAAATTACAAGGTGCAAGTTAAATGGTGTGGATATTAGTCTAAACTATGCTAGTATGACAAAAGAAATTGCAAGCATTTTGATAGATATTCCATTTTACCCAAATGAAAGTGTGGAAATATATTTTGAATATAATGTGATATTACCTAACTGCAATCATAGATTCGGATATGGCGAAAATACATATAACATTAATAATTTTTATCCTATAGCCTGCGTGTATGAAGACGGAGTTTGGGATACGCACACTTATAACAAAATAGGCGACCCATTTTATAGCGAGGTGTCAAATTATGTAGTAAACTTTACAGCGGATAGCGATTTGACATTTGCTTTTTCAGGTATCATTAATAGCAAAACTAAAACAAATGGAAAAACTTGTTATGAAATATCAAATAATGCAATTAGAGATTTTAGTATTGTGGGTGGCGAAAATTTAAAAGTTCATTCTGCTACTTACAATGATATTAATATAAATTATTACTACACAGATGATGAAAATTATCAAAAATCTCTAAGTTGTGCTGTTGATTCGATTAAGACTTTTAGCAATTTATTTTGCGAATATCCATACAATAATTATAATGTAGTACAAGCGGATTTTTGTTATGGCGGAATGGAATATCCTAATCTTGTTATGATATCAAATTCAATTAAAGACTATGACGATTATTTGAATTGTATAGTTCACGAAACGGCACATCAATGGTGGTATTCACTTGTCGGTAATAATGAGTATGATGAGGCTTGGCTAGATGAAAGTTTGACTGAATTTTCAACCACTATATTTTATGATTATAATGATGGATACAACAAATTAAGTAGTGATATAGTTAAAGCGTGTTATTCTAACTTTGAATTTTATGTAACAGTTTATCAAGATGTTTTAGGCGAAGTTGACACTTCAATGAATAAAAATTTAGATGAATTTAGTTCAGAAGTTGAATATATTTACTCTGTGTATGTAAAAGGCGTTATGATGTACGATAGCCTTAAAAACATTATTAAAGATAAATTAATTACCGCACTGTCTGTATATGCAAAAAGGTTTGCATATCAAAATGCAAACCAAGATGATTTAATTAATACAATAGTACAAAGTTCAAAAATTGATTTAAATTCTTTTTTTGAAAGTTGGTTGAATGGAAAAGAGAGTGTTATTTATTAATTACTCTCTTTTTTCATTTCAGTATTAGGATTTTTTTTGCTTTTAAAATCAAAGACAAAATGATTGAAAATTGTTGATATTAATACATATACACTAGAAACTCCTATAAGAGTATAAATAATTCTGCTAAATAAATTTGCTTGTGTGCCAAATATTCCTGCAACAAAATCGTATTGTAACATTCCAATAGTTAACCAATTTAACCCACCTATAATTGTTAACACAAATGCAATTATTTTAAACGCTTTCATAATATCTCCTTTTTATTTATCGTGCGTTAAAAGGTTTAATTTATTCAAATCAAGTTTTAAAAAATTTTAAATATTGTTGTTTTTTTTGTTTGACTATGTCGAAAATTGTTTGGTATAATTTTATTGTAAAATTTTGATGGGGTAAATTTCTATTTTTCATTATCATTTTTTAAGAGTTTCTCTTTAAAAATTTTGCAGGCTAATATCCTAAACTATTGGTCGGTTCCCTAAAACTAGTTTGACTAACTTAAAAAGTTGATTTGGACAATCTATAGTCCGGTTGGCAACTAACCTAAAGTTGCAATAGAAAGTTAAATTGTATTTGGTGCACCAAACAAATATCGGTTTATCTTTCAAAAAAAATTTTATAGGGGGAAAACAAATGACAAGATTTAAGAAAATGTCAAAAAGTACATTGGCTATTGTTGTTCTTGTATTGCTTTTAACTTGTTCTGTTGCCTTCGGCGTAACTTACGCTTATTTCACAGGTACAGCTGGTTCAACTGCTCAACCATTTACAACAGGCCACATCACTTTGGGACTTAATTCTACAGCAAATGCAGGAATTACTACAACTGCTGTCGTTCCAGGTGATACTTTGTTTGAAAATGTAACCGTTTCAACTCAAACTGGTTATGTTTATGCAACAAATTATGTTTCAGAGCCAGCAACACAATATTATACTTACAATGCAGCAACTCACACTTTTGAAGAGGCTGAAGTTGACAGTCAAGAAACTCTTGATGCTGGTGAGTATTTTGTAGCAAGCACTGAAGCTACTAACATCAATATTTATTTTGAACTAGTAGTTTATATTACTGCAGGTGCAGGCCAAACTGACCCATTTGATGCTAAATACTTAGAATTAGTTGCATCTGATACTAAGTTTACAGCACTAAATGAAGCTGGTGAATCAGCTAATTTATCAACAACTGGTATAAGTGAAATTTATTTCGTTTATAGCGAAGCTGTTGAGACTGCTGGTACATTCAATTTAGGTAGTATTAAAATCAAAAACGACACTCCAAACACAGAAATGGACAAAGACTTCAATATCGCTTTCGAAGTTAGAGCAATTCAAGCGGACAACCTAGAAGGAGAAATTGTTGACGCTCAAGACATTCGTCTTGCAATCGAAAAGTACTATAGTGTTGGCGGTGGCGCTGCTGTAGGTGCTTAATTTAAAGCATACAAATGAAAAAAATAGAATTTATACAAAATTAAATCTTGAAATTAAAAAAAAGTGTTATTCACTATAAACATATTTAGTCTTGGACTAAAGTGCTGTAACTTAAAAAGAAAAATTAGGGGATTTTCTGTAAATAACGCGTTGTTTGCGTTATTTTTTTGTTTTTTAAAATATTCAATTGATTATAAAACTATTGAAAATAATACATTTTGTGTTATACTGATAATATGTTAGAAAATCTAGACAAAATTTTAAATAGAATATCGTATGAATGGCTTAATCCTAGTCAAGCATATTTGTTTGTAGGTGAAAACTGTGATGATTTAAAAGAAATTTCTACTGCTTTTTGTGAAAAAATTCAAGGTGGCAAAACACCAGATATAATGAAATATGACTTAAGCGTTTTAAAGGTCGGCGACATTAGTGCTATAATTGATGAAAGTGTTAAAAAACCTTTTGTTAGCAATTATAAAATTTTCTTAATATTTAATGCGGACAAGATTTTAGAACAAGCACAAAACAAATTATTAAAAACGCTTGAAGAACCTAATAAATATGTGATTTTTGTTTTAACGACTACCAACCCTAGCAAACTTTTACAGACTATTTTATCGCGTGTTAAAAGAATTGATTTTACTTTACAAAAAAATTATTCTTTAGACAATACAAAATTAATTGATGATATGATGAAAAATCTAAAAACAACATCTGATATTCCACGAGTTGTTAAAGAAAACACTTTGACAAATGATGAGTTTTTTGAAAGTATTCAAAATTATTTTATTCTTGCTAGTAATAAACAGATTGAACTTTCGGGCTATACCGACAAAGCTATTGCAAGAATTTTGGAAAGGATTGAAGAATTTTATATAAAATTTAAAGCAAATGTTAATTTTAACTATTGTCTTGATTTGTTGTTGTACAGAATTTTGGAGGAAAAATATTTATGCAAATAGTCAAATTAGATTTATTTAAAAATGGTATAGGATACGTTTGTATTGATGGCGAAATAAAATTAGGCGAACATATCATAGTTGAAGGCTCTAAAGGGTTAGAACTTGCCACTGTTTCTGGTTTAAACTCTAAATACGATACTAATTTTGAAATGTTGACATTTTTAAAAGTTGCTAGTGATGATGACATTAATACTGCGTATAATCTTTTTTTAGAAGCACAGAAGTTAGAAAATAAAGTTAGAGAAATTATTCGCTCTAATGGGATTGATTTAAAACTTTGTTTTCTTAACTACAATCTTGACAAAACAAAACTTATAATATATTACACAGCAGACGGCAGAGTTGACTTCAGAAATCTAGTAAAAATCTTGGCTAATAATTTCCATACCCGAATAGAAATGCGTCAAATAGGCAATCGTGATGAAGTGCAAATTATAGGGGCTATGGGAACTTGTGGGCGAGAGTGCTGTTGTAAGGTGTTCTTAAAAGACTTTGATAAGGTCAGTATGAAAATGGCAAAAAATCAAAGTGTATCTTTAACACCTAGCAAGATTAATGGTATGTGCGGCAGACTTATGTGTTGTTTAAAATATGAAGACGACAATTACAAAGAAGTTTTATCTAAAATGCCAAAAGTAAATTCTTTTGTGTTGACTTCCAATGGAAGTGCAAAGGTTGTGTTTTTAGATATTTTGCGTGAAGAAGTAACAGTTTTATATGAACAGGGCGATGAAACAGAAAAGAAAACTTTAAAGTTGCAAGATATTAGTTTTGATAAATCTGTGAGTGGTTTTTATGCCTAAGATTGAAGTTTTTCCTAATGGTTTAAAAGTGTATCAAGACGAATCAGGCTATAAATTTACAAGTGATGCCATAGAGCTTGCAAAATTCTGTAAGATTAAAGGTAAAGATAATGTTTTAGAACTTTGTGCCGGAAGTGGTGTAATTGGTTTTTATTGTTATGACAAAAAACCATTCAATAGTTTGACATTTTGCGAAATTCAAAAAGAAAATTGTGAAATAATTCAAAAAAATATTTCCTTAAATAATTTAGATGACGCAACAAAAGTTATAAACTTAAATTTGAAAGATTTAAAGTCAGATTTTGAATATGATGTGGTTATTTGTAATCCGCCATATTTTAAAAATGAAGGTAAACATTCAAATAATTACAAAATTGACATTTCAAGGCGAGAAGTCGAATGTGAATTTATAGATATTGCTAAAAAAATAAGTCAACTTTTAAAGTTTGGTGGAAAATGTTTTATTGTACACACTGCTATGAGGACGGCGGAAATTATAACTACTTTAAAACAATTTAATCTTATTGTAAAAAGAATCAAATTTTTATACGGCAAAAATAAAGCAGAATCTGTTTTAATCGAAGCGGTTAAAGGTGCAAATGATGGTTGTGTTGTTGAAGTTTGATAAGTACATCATTTAATTTTAATTATAAGACTTAAATATTACTTTAACATTACAGAAATTTATTTTAATATCAACGACAGAACATTAACATTATTATTGCAAGTTAAAATTAGTAAGAGATTATTGATTTATTAGTAATTATTGAATAGTTGAAATTAGCAAGCGAACATTATTATGATATAGTAATTGTGTAATTAAGATAAGTAATAAAACATTGATATAAGCACAATTGCATAGTTTGAAATTATTATATTTGTGTTAATATTAAAAACAAATTAAATCTAACAAGTTATATTAAGATATGATGACTTAAATAAAAGGTATTAGTATGAGTGAAGATAAAAATTTAGAACTCTTGTTCAAATTTATGGTTGATAGTCTTGACGACAAGTTAAAAAAAATCGAAAATTATGACTTGTTTTTTAATCGAACATTATCAACTATTATTCCGCAAAATTCTTCCGCCAATATAATATCTAAATATATGATTGATTTATATCATTACAATATGTTGCCAAAGGTTATTGCTGATGATGAGTTTGATAACCTTTCTTCAAAGTCAATTTATAGAGGAGTTAAAAATATCAATTATCACGCAAATATTTTATGTGATTATAATTATTTCAGAGCTAATCAACTGATAGGCTGTGGTATATATTTTTCAAAACATTTTGATTGTGCAAAAAAATATACAAAAACTGATGATAAAGAGCAAAATGAAGACAACATTATGTCAGTTAAATTAAATAGCGAAAAAATAATTAATATTTCTAAATTATTGAGTTATAAAGCATATTTACAAGGAATTTATTTTGGTAAAATACCTGAAAAAGACAGAGAAAAATTAGATTTTTTAATTAATTTTATTAATAACATAAAAAATAATAAATATAGAATATTATTTAAAAAAATGTTTACTGATTTTGATGATTATTCAAAAATCGCAATTTATTTAGGTTATGATATTGTAACTGATAATTCAATTGGCAATTTATGTACAAAAGATGACAAAGACTCTGATATTTTTATAGTCTTAAATCGTGGGAAAATTCTTGTTTCAAAATCTGAATTCGATAGAATTTGCAACGCTTCAACTTTTTATAAAAATGGGGTTGTAGATTTTGCTGTTAGAGATAATTATTATTCTATTAATTAATTTTACTATTTTATTAATTGATGATTGTGTATTTATAATTAATGATTGTGGTTTTATTTATTAATGATTGTGGTTTAGATTGTTAAATTCATCATTTAAGAATTATTTTATAAATGAATGATTATATTTTAGTATTTAGGATTTAAATTCAATTCATTAATGATTGTAATTTTATAATTTAATTATTATTCTATTTATTAATAATTATTATTAACAAATGATTTTAAGAGAGGTATTATGGAAAGTGGTTTGTTATATTTAGTCGCTACCCCTATTGGAAATTTAAAAGATATTACACTGCGTGCAATTGAAGTGTTAAAATCAGTTGACGTTATTGCCTGTGAAGATACTAGGCACAGTATGATTTTATTAAACAATTATGATATTCATTCAAAGTTAATATCATATCACAAATTTAATGAAACAAGTAGTGCTGAAGGCATAATTAAATTATTAAAAGAAGGCAAAAATGTGGCAGTAATTTCTGATGCTGGTATGCCTGTTATCAGCGACCCTGGAAATATCCTTGTCAAAAGATTAATTGAAGAAGAATTAAACTATACAGTAATCGCTGGGGCAAATGCTGGGCTTTCTGCACTTGTATTGAGTGGTTTTGACTCGTCCAAATTTGCTTTTTGGGGATTTTTAAGTGAGAATAAAAAAGATAGAATTTCTACAATAAATGAAATAAAAAATTTTAATGGTAGTTGTATTATTTATTCTAGTAAATATAATATAAATGATGATTTGAATGATTTAAAAAAATCTCTTGATTTAAACAGGCGTGTATGTGTTTGTAATGAAATTTCTAAAATGTATGAAAAAGTATTGTTTTTTAAACTTTTTGATGCTAAAATTATTCAGCCAAAAGGTGAATTTGTCATTGTATTAGATAAACCTGATGAAATTAAAGAAAATATTACTGACGAGCAAATTATCGATTTAATAAATGAACGAGTGAGTTTGGGCGAAAAAAAATTAGATGTTATAAAAGATTTATCTAAAAAATTTGGTAAAAGCAGAAATTATATTTATGATTTGGTAAAAGGAAACTAGATGTTAGATGTTTTGTTAGATGCGTTAATAGATACAGTAAAAATAATTCCGATATTATATTTAGTGTATCTATTAATTGAATATTTTTTACATAGAAAGCGTGAAAAGTTTTTAAAAACAATTGCAGGTACTAAAAAGACAGGTCCTTTAATTGCGACTGCTTTAGGATTAATTCCACAGTGTGGTTTCAGTGCGGTGATGGCTGATTTTTATTCTAAAAGATACATTACAATAGGTTCGCTTATTGCTATATTTATAGCGACTAGTGATGAAGCAATTATTTTAATGTTTAGCGATTACAAATTAATTCCTTCAATGCTTTTATTGTTATTATTAAAGGCTGTAATTGCAATTATTGTAGGTTATATTATTGATTTGTGCTTTAAAAAGCGTGCAAAGCAAGAGATTTTGGCAGAAAATCTTGAAAAAGATATTAAAAATAACAGACATTGCGCTTGTGACCATGAACATATTGTAGAAGATGAACATATTCATCATCACGAACACATTAACGATGAAGATTGCAATTGTTGTACATCACACATTTTTTTACATGCTTTAAAACATACTGTGGAAATTGCTTTATTTGTTCTTATTGCCAATATGGTTTTAGGCTTATTAATAGAATATTTAGGCGTTGAAAAGATAGTGAATTTCATTAAAACAGGAACTATATTAGAACCACTAATTTCTGTTGTTATAGGTCTTATTCCAAATTGTTTTGCAAGTGTTATGCTGGTTGAATTATACGCGTCTGGAATAATAGGTTTTGCTAGTTTGTTAGGCGGACTTTGCGTTGGTGCAGGTGTTGGATTATTAGTATTATTTAAAAATAATAAACACATTTTAGAAAATATGTTTATTGTATTAATTTTAATATTAACAGGTTTTTTAGTAGGCTGTGTGGGGTTACTTTTATAAGTTTCTTTCACCGCCTATTTTTATTATTTCAGCCCATGTTTTAGGGCCTACTATTCCGTCTGGTGTAAGACCATTTTCTTGTTGAAATTCTATTACTGCTCTTTCGGTCTCTGGTCCGAATATGCCATCTAGATTTGTTATGTTATATAGTTTTGATAAAAGTTTTTGTTGAAGATATAAAACATTTGATGAACGACTACCGCGTCTTATTGTTGTGGCGGTTGGTGTTAAATTTAAAAGTGCATTCCATGTTTTTGGTCCCACAATTCCATCAACTGATAGTCCATTATTTCCTTGAAAAGTTCTAACAGCCGATAATGTGTTATTTCCAAATATTCCATCAGTAGATAGATTGAAACCATATTGATTTAATAAATATTGTAAGAGTTTTATAAAATTTCCTCTGCTTTGCAACCTAATTGTAGGATAGTTGTTTAAATTGTCTCGTGGAATATATTGAACATCTAATGTCTCACATAAACCTATGCACGTACTTTCTGCAACATTTGTTACATAGTCTGGGTCTAACATTAATTTTGCTTCAACAAAATTAGTCATAAATCCTGCTTCAATCAGACTAGATGCACAATTTACATTCGATAACACGCCTACATTTAACGTTCCTACACCTCTTCCGTTTCTTCCTGTATTTGCTATCAATGTGTTGTAAATGTTAGTGCTTAATGTTCGACTAAGACTTGACTTCGGGTTTAAAGTGGAATAATATACCTCTATTCCTTGAGCGTTATTAAATGTGGTTCCGTCCCCTGCTGCATTGTAAGCAAATGTTACAACTGCAGATAAGTTTGCGTTATTAATTCTTCTAACTCGCGTTGAAATGCTAATATCTTGAATTTCCGGTTTTACATCAAAAGTATTGTATCCACATCTTAAATCTGCTTCTATAAATTTTAATTTTGCTTCTCTATTAAATTCATTTTCGTAAAAACTTCTGTTTATGTATGGAAGTATTGGCGTCCTTTTGCCCGCTGTTGGTGGGTTTAAGCCGTGTTCGTCATTTGCACCTATTATAAAACTGCTTGCGTTTGCCATAAATTTCTCCTTGTTCTTTATATGTTTGGGTATTTTTTTTTGTTAATTTTTACGAATGATGTCAAATTCAAAAAATTTTTTTTAAATATCTTTTTGCAGTCAATTATATCATTGAGGTATTTATGAAAAAAATTGGGTTAATTTTAGTAATAGTTATTGGAATTTTTAGTTTTTGTTTTTTAAATTTTAAAATAAACGATGACAAATATACAGAATATTTAAGAATACATATTAGAGCTGATAGCAATTTGGAAGTTGACCAAAATGTTAAATATTTAGTTAAAGATAAAATTGTTGAATTTTTAACACCATTAGTTTCAAGTGTTTCTAGCAAAGATGAATTGATTGATGTTTTAAATAACAATAAAGATAATATTAAACACGTAAGTGACTCGGTATTGCAAAATGAAGGGTTTTCTTATACTACTAATGTAAAAATTAACAATGAATATTTTCCTACCAGAGATTACAATGGATTTGTTTTAGAAAAAGGGTATTATGATGCTTTAATTATTGAATTAGGTAGTGCAAAGGGTAATAATTGGTGGTGTGTTTTATATCCGCCTTTATGTTTCGTGAATAAAAATTCAAGCAATGTGCAAGATATTTATTATCAATCTAAAATAATTGAAATTATCAATAAATTTTTTAGTTAA
>CASFFI010000031.1 GCA_949293925.1 uncultured Christensenella sp.
AGAATTTTTATATAGCTATCAAACTTCAAAACACAATGAGTGTTTGTTAGATTTAATAGAAAAAATTTTAACAGATTCAAATTTGACACTAAATAATATAGATTGTATAGGAGTGGTAGTAGGTCCTGGTTCTTTTACTGGCATAAGGGTGGGTATTGCAACTGTTAAAGCGTTTAATATGGCTTTAAATATTCCAACTTATTCTATAAATAATCTTGAGTTATTGTATGAATCTGCAAAAGAAGCTAATTTAAAATTTGATGCGTGTGTTATTCCCGGAAGTTCAAATACGGCTTTTGTAGCAAGAAACAATTCAAATGTTATGAAGATTGTAGATTATAATGTCAGCATAGAGGACTTAAAAGGTTTAGAATTAATAACTTTGAAAGGTGAAAAAAAGTTTAGCAATGAATTTGACTGTACAGAAATAGAGATAACAGCATCTGCAATTTTTAAGGTAATGTCAAGGGCAATAATAAATAAATCTCAAGATTTAACACCTGTATATTTTCAGTTGTCGCAGGCACAGTTAGATAAAATTAATAAATTTGACTTTGAAATAATTGAAGCGCAAGATACTAATCTAAATAAAATATTTGAAATTCAGGAAAAGTGCTTTTCTAATCCTTTAGAGAAATATAGTTTTGATAAATTAAAAGAAGATTTTAATTCTTCAATCCATAAATTTTATGTTGCAAAATTTTTAAATGAAGTGGTGGGGTTTGTAAGTTTTGTTTTGTTGCCAGATGAGATTAGTATTGAACAAATTGCTGTTGATATAAATTATAGGCGACATAAAATAGCTACAAATTTACTTAAAAAAGTTGAAGAATTTGCATTGCAAAAAAATCTATCTACTTTAAGTTTAGAATTAAGAGTTGATAATGATGCAATTAAATTATATGAAAAATTTGGTTTTAAAATTACAAGGAAAAGAGAAGGGTATTATAAAGGTGTTGATGGTGTTGAAATGATTAAACATATTCATCAGTAAGGTCGTTTAATATCAAAAGGGTATCACCTTTTTTTAATATGCTTGATAAAATTTTTTTTGCTTCAATTAAGTTTTTTGCATAATAAATTGAATTTTTATTAAAATTTTGTGAAAATAATCCTTCTAAAATTGAATTTTTATTAATTTCGTTTACAATTATGCATTTGTCTGCAATTTGTGCTATATGTTTGCCTAACTTATAATTTATTGATTTGCTTTCTTTACCTGTTTCTACAATTCCTGGTGTCATCACTATTTTGTTACTTGAAAAATATGATAGCACTTTGAGAGATTCGTAACTTGAAATTGGGCTTGCATTATAACTGTCATCTAAAATAAAATTGTTAGGGGTTTTTATTAATTCTAGTCTGTGAGGAGTAAATTGTAATTTTGATACTGATTTTATAATATCTGTTTTTGAAATGTTGAAATATTTAGCAATTGGAATACATAGAGCTATATTATATGCATTGAATTCGCCTAATAATTTTGTTGATAATGAATAGATGCAGTCTTTTGAAATAACGGTAAATTTAGTTTTATGATTTATTATTTCGATGTTTGAAAGGCTATAATCAGATTTAGAATTTTTGCTGATTGAAATTTTTTTGCCAACTTTATTGTCATACATTTGCCTGACATATTGATTGTCAATATTATATACGCATAATTTTTCATTTAATGCTTTAGACAATTCTTCTTTTTCTTTTGCTATGTTTTCTATTGATTTAAAAGTCTGTAAATGTTGACTGCAAACATTTGTTATTATTCCTATATCGGGTGGAAAAAGTTTGCATAGGGTTTTTATGTCTTTTTTATGTCTTGCCCCAAACTCTAATATTAATATATCAGTGTCCGGATTTAAATTGTTATTAATTGTTATCGTAACGCCAAGAGGTGTATTAAAATTTTTAGGAGTTGTGATTACTTTTTTCTTTGTCGATAGTATAGTAAATAATATGTTTTTAACACTTGTTTTTCCGTTGCTTCCTGTAATTGCTATTACTTTACATTTTGAATTTTTAAGTTTAAGTCTAGCCATTTTTAAGTATTTTACAAAGATTAAATTTTCTAATAATTTAGATAACATTATCGATGCTAATTTTACAAATTTTTGAAAAGCAATTATTGTGCAAATAAACAGTATTAAATTGTTAAATAAATGAAAGTTTATTAGTGTAAAAATAATGTTCATAATTAAATATATACATATCAAACGCTTAATTCGGTTAGTGACTTTGAATGGAATTTTTTTAGGAATATTCAAAAAATTTCTATAAAAAACACAATAATTTATGCAAAAAAGTGTTAAAAATATGTTACAATTTACAAAAATTACAAATTTTAATGGAATTATTAAATATAATATTAAATTTATGGCATTAAATAATTTTAATATTTTCAGTGTTAAATATAGTTTATTTTTTAGTCTTGAATTTATTGTGCGAATGTATTCTATTAATTTATAATTTTTTAATTGATAATAATATAATTCAAACATTTGACTCCTTTATAAATTTCAATACATCAGATTTAAAATCTTCCTTATTTTTTATATGACAGAAGTGGTCGCCGTTTACAATTTTTAATTTTGCTAATTTATTTATCTTTAATATTTTTTTTGTTAGATAAATGGGTGTTGTTTTATCATCTTTACCATAATATAAAAGGGTAGGAAGTATTGTGTTTTTTAGTGCAAAACTCAGGTCTAAATTTACAATGTTTTTGAATGTCATTCTTCCGCTTTTAGGCATTAATTTGTAATCGTCCGAAGGGGTGGGATTGTGTCGAAGATTTAATTTTTTTAAAAAATTGATTTTTGATTTTGCATACGCACCCCCTGTGCTTATGATTTTTGTAATGTTCAATTCATTTTTATTTAACAATGTGGCTATTCTAAATCCAAAACTATGACAAATTAATATAACTTCTTTAGATTGGTGAATTTTGATTATGGTTGACACAATACTTACATAATCCCACATATTAAAATCTAAAGTGTATTCGCAAATATTTGGTAAACTAATTTTCAAAATATTGTAATTTTTTAAAAGTGGCAACAAAAAATCAAATTCAAATTTATTTAAACCAAATCCGTGTAAAAAGACTATTAATTTATCTGGCTTTGATGATTCAGATTCTGCTTTTATATAATCATAGTCGATTAATTGGCATTTGTATAGGAAGGTAAAGTTCATATCTTTTTATATGTTATATTTTCAAAAAGTTTAACTAGCAACAAAATTTTATATATTTCATATAAAAGAGTATGGAAAAAATTGTAAAAAAAAATATAGCAATAGTTTTTGGAGGAAATAGTGTTGAACACGATGTTTCTATATTAACTAAAAGACAAGTAATAGATGCTATAGATAAAGATTTATATAATATATTTGAAATATATATAGATTTGAATAATAATTTAAACTTGGTAAAATCAGATGGCAAGTTTACAAGATTAAAGCCTATTAATATAATTAGTGGGAAATTGAATGGTAAAATCAAATTGTATTCTGTTATTAACTGCTGTCATGGTGGGGTGGGGGAAAATGGTGTTTTAAAGGCTTTTTTTGACTTAAATAATATAAAAATGACAAGTTCTAATTTTTTGACTTTAGGTATATGCATGGATAAATATAGAAGCAAAATGCTTTTAAAATCCATTGGAATTCCAGTAGTTGATTCAAGATTAATTAAATCTACTGATAATCTTGATAAAGTTTTAGATGATGAATTTTTTAAAAACAAAGATGTTATTATAAAGCCAAATCATTTAGGTTCAAGTATAGGGGTTTTTGAATCAGATGATAGCAACCTTTTAGATTATATTTTAGCAAATTTTAATTATGATAATGAAGTTATAGTTGAAAGAAAAGTTGAAAATTTAAAAGAATATAATATTGCTGTTTTAAAAAAGGGTAATGAATTTATCTTAAGCGAAATTGAATGTCCTACTTTTAAAAAAGGTGTTTTGAGTTTTGAAGATAAATATTTAGGTTCTAAAAAAATGTCAAAATCTTCTTCAAGACAAATACCCGCAAAAATTAGTTTCAAATTAAAATCAAAGATTAATGAAATCGCTTTAAACGTTGCCAATTTTTT
Organism: uncultured Christensenella sp.; assembly: GCA_949293925.1. Taxonomy (GTDB): domain Bacteria; phylum Bacillota; class Clostridia; order Christensenellales; family UBA1242; genus CASFHD01. The sequence goes on from CASFFI010000031.1 coordinate 4,097, forward strand.
AAATTTTTCTGGCGTTGTGCGAATTGATTTTTTATATGATGATAGTGCAAAAAATTTATACTTAAATGAAATCAATACGGTACCTGGAAGCCTTGCTTTTTATCTTTTTGAAAGCAAGGGTATAAGTTTTAAAGACCTTGTTAATATTTTAATAGAAAATTCTAGTTGCAATGAATTTGTGTATTCATATTTGGATACAAAATTAAAATAATTTTTATATAATAAAGTCATTATTAAAGTGTGATTGTATTTTTATTTATTTTATTCCTAAATAGAGGATTAATAGTTTTTTTTAATATAATTACAACCGTAAAAAAATATCATTTTACTATTTATTGTATTGTGGTATATTTTAATTTAATAAGGATATAAATATTTATTAAAATATGCAAATTATGGCTATTTTTATTTGACAGATTTTGCAATATTTTGTAAAATGCGATTAATAAGAGGGGAATTATGCTATTCAATCCATCTATTGACGATTTATCTAAAAATGCTGGCAATGCTTACATCGCTACAATTTTGATGTCTGCAAGAGCCAAAGAAATTGAAGTTAAAACAACCTTGGCAGGCAGTTCAAATGAAGCAATTGAAATTGCCGCTATTGAACTGTTAAACGGCGATATTGAAGGAGTAAGTCAATCTTAGTGATAGCAGAAGTTATTGTCGATATTTCAAATAATTCAGTCGATAAAATTTTTGATTATATTGCTCCAGATAATTGTCTTGTCGGTTGCAGTGTGTTAGTGCCTTTTGGCAAAAGAACTCTGCTGGGTTTTGTTTTAAGGATGAAAGACTCCTCTGATTTTTCTGACTCGTTAAAATCAATTATAAAAGTCATAAGTCGAAAGCCACTTTTGAAAAGTGAAATAATTGACTTATCTTTTTATATGGCAAAAACTTTTTATTTAAGAATGAATGATTGTTTAAAACTTATGGTTCCTAATAACCATAGAGAAGGTAAAAGTCTTGCAGTGTTTGATTATATCTTATCACTTACTTGTTCAATAGATGAAGCAATTAATAAAATTGGTAAACGAGCAAAAAAACAAATTGAAGCAGTAGTTTTTTTGTCAGATAATGGACCACAAAAGCAATCTGTTTTAAATAAATTATTTTCATCTCAAGTTGTAAACGAATTAAAGGCAAAAGGTCTTTTATCTATAGAAAGTGAACGAATTTTTAGGCTAAATGAGGTAAAGCAAAATTTAGAAAGCCCAAAAATTTTAAATGAGGAACAGACTAGGGCAGTAAAAGCGATTTTATCTAATAAAGATAATACATTTTTGCTGTTCGGGGTTACCGGAAGCGGAAAGACAGAAGTTTATTTAAATATTATAAAATCTGTTTTAGATGATGGCAAAAATGCAATTATGCTCGTGCCAGAAATTTCATTAACACCTTTAATGGTTGACCGATTTAAAAAGAGATTCGGTTCGGTTATCGCTGTTTTACATAGTGGCTTAAATGAGGGCGAAAGGTATGATGAATGGGAAAGAATATATTCAAATAAAGCAAGAGTTATAATAGGTGCCCGTTCTGCAATTTTTGCACCGGTTTCAAACCTAGGCGCAATAATTATAGATGAAGAACATGACAGTTCATATATTTCAGAAAGCAACCCTAGATTTGACACTCATGTTATTGCAGATTTTAGAGCGAGATATAATCATTGTCCATTAATATTAGGTAGTGCTACTCCAAAATTGTCAACCTACAAATTAGCACTTGATGGAAAATACAAATTGTTGGAACTTAAATCTAGAGTGAACGATTTAAAAATGCCAGAAATAGAAATTGTCGATATGACAGAAGAATTAAGGCAGGGGAATACTTCCATTCTTTCTGCAAAATTACAAGATGGTTTAATAGAATGCAAAAATTCAAACAAGCAAGCAATAATATTTTTAAATAGAAGAGGATATGCTTCTTTTCAGATGTGTAAAAAATGCGGTTATATTGCAAAATGTGAAGATTGTGCTGTAAGTTTAGTCTATCACAAACAAGAAAATGTTTTAAAATGTCATTTTTGTGGCAAAAAATATAGAGTGCTAGATTTGTGCCCTAATTGTGGTAGTGATAAAATTAAACTGGGTTCTATTGGTACAGAACAAGTGGTAGATATTTTAAAAGAACAATTTAAAATTCCTGTATTTCGTATGGATAATGATAGTACACGCACAAAAGATTCACATAAAAAAATATTAGAAGAATTTTCTAAAACTTCACCTAGCATTTTAGTTGGAACGCAAATGATTGCAAAGGGTCACGATTTCCCACTTGTAAATTTTGTTGGAATTTTAGATGCTGATATTTCTCTTTACACAAGCGATTACACAAGTGCAGAAAATACATTTCAATTAGTAACTCAGGTCGCTGGACGAGCAGGTAGAAAATCTTCGGGTGCAAAAGTAGTACTTCAAACTTATACACCTAATCATTATGTTTACCAGTTTGCTAAAAACTATGATTATCTGGGTTTTTATAAAAAAGAAAGCAATTTAAGGGAAACTACGAACTTTCCGCCATACGCACAAATTATAAGGATTTTAATTTCATCTGAAAATAGAGAAATATGTATAAATTCAACAAAAGAATTATTAGATGAATGTAAAGAAGTAAAAGAAAAGTATAAAGATAAATTTATATTTTTACAGGCAATGCCTGCACCTATAAAAAGAATTAAAACAAAATATAGATTTCAAATAATATTAAGATTTTTTAATAATTTAGAAATTGAAGGTGAAATTGCAAAAATTCAAGACAGAGTAATAAAAGGAGTAAGCATTTTTTTAGAACTAAATCCGACAAGCATAAGGTAGTTTAATTTATTTCTTTAGTTACTAATAATGTGATATTTAAAATTGTATCATATTTATAATCTAAATTAAAATAAAAAAAATGTATCTTTTCATTTTTATCTTTGATTAATCTTAGTTAATCAGTGCTAAAACTTATTAGTTGATTTTGATAAAGTATCATTTAAATTATTTGTATATATTTATGACAATCTTTTCATTTTGTTTTAATTTTGTATCTATATTTAAATTTTAGTAAATCAGTGATAAAACTATATTTATTAATTTTAAAAAAATATTATTTATGATTATTTATGGGGGAAAATATTATATGGAATTTGAAAAAAAAATAATAGAACTTGCAAAACAAATTGATGGCTATATTTGTTTGCCAGAAGTTTTAATTGATGAAAGGGTAGAACGCGCTTGTTTATATATATTAAAACACAAGATATCAAAAATTGCTCTAATTGGTAAAAAAGAAGATTTTTGTGAAGATATATCGAGTAGTGAAGATGTAATTTTCTTTGAAAAAAATAAACAAAATATTGATAAATTTGCAAAAGTTTTGTTTGAACTTAGAAAGGAAAAAGGTTTAACGTTAACAGAAGCTAAAAAATTATTATTAAAAGATACCTATTTTGTTGCTATGTTAGCCTATTTAAAACTTATAAAAGGTGCAGTTATGGGGGCAAAATACACAACCGCTGAAGTTTTAAAACCTGCCCTTCAAATCGTAAAGACTAAAGATGGAAAGTCCAAAGTGTTTGGAGCGATGCTTTTGTTGAAGGAAAATGATATAAAATTGTTTGCAGATGTATCTTTAAATGAAAATCCTGATGCAGAAAGCCTGAAAGAATTTGCTATATCTAGTGCGGATTTTTTGTCAAAATTGAAGATAAAGCCTATCGTTGGAATGTTATCATATTCAACAAAAGGGAGCGCAAAATCTAATTTTACAGAAAAAGTTGCAACTGCTACTAATATGGCAAAGTTAGATAGACCTAGTTTATTAATAGATGGAGAAATGCAGGCAGATAGTGCTCTTGATAGAAATACCGGTTTAAAAAAAGGTGTTGCGAAAGAAGTTGCAGGAAAGGTCAATGTATTTATTTTCCCAGATTTACAGTCGGGTAACATTTCTTATAAGATTGCACAGCGTTTGGGCGGTTATAAGGCAATAGGACCTATACAATTAAATTTTAAATATCCTATAAATGATTTATCTAGAGGTTGCACTTGGTCAGAAATTGTAACCTTAGTTGCAATAACAAAATTACAATAAATTATTTTAATAATTAACAAATGATTTAATATTTTGGAATTTAAAATAGTGAAAAATATTAATAAGTGATTTAATATTTGTGATTTAACATAGTATTAGTATATATTATCTATTATATTTTGTATTTGGTTAAAATGTTTGAATTATGTAAATTTTTAAATCACTTTTTATAAACTTTCAAAATTACTTCAAAGTTAAAAATCAATTCATTTTAATAATGGGAATATACTTAATTTAATTCAATTTAATTATATTTTAATTGTTAACATATCAAAATTTACACATTAATATAAATATTTAATTATCGTTTATTTATTTTATACAATAAAAAAACCTTCTATGTAGTATTTCATAGAGGGTTTATTTTTTTAATTTTGTGGACTTTGTGCTGTAGGGAATAATGGTAATTCAAATACTCCTGGACATATATCGCCTGGTGTAAATGGTGTACATGGTGGGATAGGGCAATATCCATAACTAGGTACCATTATATCAACATTAGCAATCACTTTTAGTATTACGGTTATACACAATGTTGCTGTAAATGTATTAGTGCTTGTGTAACTTCCTATAGTAGATACCGCACTTGCAAATGCTTCAACTTGAACAGGAACAATAGATGGTTGTGGCACATACAAAATTACATCTTCATCTACTGATACTGTAGAACTTGCTGTACCTTCAACGCCATTGGCATCTAAATAGGTAACAATTAGCGGTATATTTACAGTTGCTTGTACTCTTGCAAAGTTTGGCCTATCATCGAATCTTGTGATAGTAACATTAGTAGTGGTTACACCTTGAGTACTAACAGCACTGACAAAGGTCAAAGGGTATGTAGGACTTGATGGATTCAAATTTGTTATAACTAGTGTTTGATTGTCTTGTTGAATTTGTTGCATACAAGCATCAAATACTTTATTTACTTGAATACAGGCGCGTTCGCATAAACCTTGCATTATGTTGTTTGTTTGACCTGGGAAAAGTCCCATTCTGTTTTCAGTATAAAATGACATTTTACCTCCTTTTACAAAACATTCTATTCAAATAGATGGTATTTTGTGATAACAGTTTAATTTGACGATTATATTTTAAAATTATTGTAGTAACTTTATTTATATTTATCTTATTTTGTTTATTTTTGTTTTAAACCATTATATTTAGTTTTAATGCAGTTATTATATTCATTTAAAACTTTGAAAGTATATTGTCAATTTGACAAAGTCGCTTTATTTTAGTAAAATATACAAAAGGTGATTATGAAAATTTTTGCAATAAGCGATTTGCATCTAGATATAAACAACAAAAAACCAATGGATATTTTTGGACCGGTTTGGGAAAATTATTTAGATAGCATTAATAAAAGTTGGGATAGACTTGTAAATTCAGACGATATTGTTTTGTTGTGCGGAGATTACAGTTGGGCAATGAAGCTAAATGAAGCAATACCTGACTTTGATTTTTTGCGTGAAAAAAAAGGAAAGAAAATATTAATTAGAGGAAATCACGACTATTGGTGGCAAACAATTTCTAATGTTAGAAAAATTTTGCCGGAAAATACTTACGCACTTCAAAACGATGCCATAAAAATTGGTGAATACATATTTTGTGGCAATAGGGGATGGTTGTTTCCAGAAGGTAAGTTTAATACCGCGGAAAATAAAAAAATCTTTTCAAGAGAAGTAGAACGAACAAAACTATCATTACAATCTGCTAAAAAATTGCAAAATTCAGGCGAAAAAATCGTTTTTATGATGCACTTCCCACCATTTAATCATAAGGTTGAAAAGTCTGTATTAACCGACCTTTTTGAAGAATACAACGTGTCCGCTGTAGTTTTTGGTCATTTACACGGATATATCAACAAAAAAATGTTATTTAATGAAATTTCTGGAATAAAATATTATCTTACATCGTGCGATGCTTTGAAAAATAAATTAATTGAAATTGATACTTAATAGTATCTTTTTGTAAGATTTTATAAAAGTGAAATATTTATACAAGCAAGTGATTATGTGAGTATTATAAAAGCGTAGATATTGTAATTATTGATATAATTAAAGTAATAAATGAATAAGTATAAGCAATTTTAGGTTCCGAATAGCCTTTCATTTGAAAATGATGATGAAGTGGACTCATTAAAAACACTCGTTTTTTTGTGCGTTTATAGACAAATACTTGTAAAATAACACTCAGTGAAGTTACGACAAACATAATTCCTAATGTCAAAGCAAATAGTTCAGTTCCCGACACAATCATAACAGAAGAATACAATCCGCCTAATCCTAGCGAACCGACATCTCCCATAAAAATTGATGCTTTAGAAGTGTTGTAAAGTAAAAATACAAAAATGCTAGCCAGCACAATTACAAGTATAGTAATAAGGTTATTATTGTTTAAATTTTGTTTATTTGTAAGTAATAAAAGTGTTATAAGAGATGGAATAAACACAGCACTCACATTGCAACACAATCCGTCTAAACCATCAATTAAGTTGACCGAATTAGTAAAGGCTAGGCAAACTATAATTACAAATGGGACAATGAAAAATCCAAAATCTACATAAACATTTACAAAGGGAATCAAAATGCTAGTTTGTTTAAAACTGTAAACATATATTGCCAATATTAAAGAAATTAAAACTTGTCCAGCGATTTTTTGATAGGGGAGTAATCCCAAATTTTGTTTAAATTTTATTTTTATAAAATCGTCTAAAAAACCTAGTACAGAATAGGCAAAAAAAACGCTTAAAACTACAAGGGTTTCACGGCTTGGTTTTACAAAAATGAATACTATCAGTAGTATATTTATAATAAATAATACCCCACCCATTGTAGGAGTGCCATTTTTTTTAGAATGTTCTTTTACATACTTTAATATAGTTTGTTTTGCTTGTTTATTTGTCCTTAAAATTACTTGCATTATAATAAAACTAGTAAGTATGGAAAATAAAAAGGCTAGACTAATCTTTAACATATTTATATTATATAGATTTAGTTTAATTATATTCACTAATATATTCAACATAATTTAGTTCAATTATATTCAAAATAATAATAACTAAATTTATTAAGTTATTTTATATTCACAATAAAAAATTAAAATATTAATAATGTTATATTCACAATAAAAAATTAAAATATTAATAATGTTATATTCAC
>CASFFI010000032.1 GCA_949293925.1 uncultured Christensenella sp.
ATTTTTTTTAATATGACGATTGACGCTTTGATTCTTATCTCTATGACCATAGGTGTTTTGATATTGTTTTATTTATTACACAAAATTATAAAAATTCCTATGAATGTTTATTTAGTGAGTTTGTATTACATTATTAGTCAATTTGCATTGTTGTATTTTCAAGTAGTTGAAAAAACTCCTACAAGAAATATTTTAATATATCTATTTTTGGGGATTCTCTTTTTGTATATGTCTGTGAATGTTTTGCAGGTGATTTTATATAGAAATAAATATTTAGTGTTTACACTTGATGAATATTTAAGTATTTTTGCGATAGTTACTGTTTTTGCAATTGGTGTGTCTAATTTTTATATTCAAAGTTTTGATATTTCAAAACTTGTTTGTTTGATATTTTCCTGTCTTTTAGTTGGTACGGACAAACGAACTTGGGCATTGATGTTTAGCATTGCTTTTGGATTGGGTGTCGCTATTACATTACAAGATTTAAACTATTTAGCTATGTTTGCAATAATTACTTCTAGTTTACTCGTTTTTAGAAAAGATGAAAGAATAAAATCGTCTTTAGTTTTAATATTAGTAGATTTAGGGTTGTATTATTTATTTTTCAACAATTTTGATGTTTTAAATTATATTTTACCTACAATAATTGTTAGTTGTGTGTATGTTCTTATTCCTAAGTCGTGGTTAACAAACTTAGAATCTAGAATGTATGTAATGAAAAACGAAAAAGGTGTAGAAAGTGTATTAAATGTTGCTAGAAAAAATATTTACATTAGATTGTTAAACTTATCCACTGCTTTTAATGATATGGAAAGAATTTACAGAAGTATGATTAAAAAGCAACTAACAAAAGAACAAGTTGTAAAAATGCTTTCAAGTGATTTGTGTAAAGAGTGTTGCAAAGATTGTATTGATAAGAATAAATGCCATAAAACATACATTGAAACAGAACTCACAACTATAAATAAAATGGTTGAAAAGGCTTTACAAAAGGGTAAAATTAGCATATTAGATTTGCCGGCAGGTTTAACAGCAAGATGTAATAAAGTAAATACAATTTTAAGTGCTATTAATACAAAAGTTTTACAATTTAAAGATTTCGAAGGTATGCAGTCCGAAGTGAATAATGTTAAAATTTTATTATCAGACCAGATTGGCTCTGTTGGAAATTTAATGTTGAATTTAGGCAAAGAAATAGACAATAACATTCGTGTAGATTACACTATCGAAAGTAAAATCATCGAAAAATTGTTATCTTTTAATATAATATGTACTGAAGTTTTGTTATATAAAACTTGTGAAGTAAATGAAAGGATAGTTTTAATTATAAAAGGCGACAATGCTTATAATCAGCAAATAGAGAAAGTAGTAAGTTCTATTCTTAAAAAAAGATTTGAAGTTGTGAAAGTATCCCCTAGTGACACAGAAGATTTCTATTCGGTAACATTATCTCTTGCATCTAAATTCAATATTGTTTTTGGCGTTGCTAAAGAAACTAAATTGGGTTCAACTGCTAGCGGAGATGCGTATAGTGTGATTAAACTTAATAATTCTAAATTTTTACTTGCGCTTTGTGATGGTATGGGCAGTGGAGTTGAAGCACAAATTATGTCCGCTAATACATTAAGTTTAATAGAAAGTTTTTACAAGGCTGGGTTTGATAATGATAGTATTATAGAAAGCGTAAATAAATTGTTGTCAGTAAATATAAATGAATGTTATTCAGCATTAGACCTTGCTATAGTTAATTTAGATGATGAAACTATTGATATAATTAAATTAGGTGCTCCATTTAGCATTATAAAGCGAAAAAATTCAGTTGATAAAATTGAAGGTAGTGCAGTTCCTATTGGTATAGTAGATAAGATTAAAATAAATACAATTAGGGTATCTATGTCTTCTCAAGATATTTTGATAATGGCAACTGATGGTGTTACAGACGCTTTTGATGGCATTGATGAAATGATTGCTTATGTGAATTCAATTGCTAGTATCAATCCACAAATAATTGCAGAAACAATAATCGAATATTTAAAAGAAAAAAATATGCAAGCAAAAGACGATTTAACTGTCTTAGTTGCTCGCATATATTACAGAGGTTAATATAAATCTTTAGTATAATTAATTTTATATAATTCTGTTGAATCATCTGTTACTTTTACATCATCACTTATTTCAACATCTGCTATTAATAAAACCTTTTTGCCATTTGCTAAAATTGGTATGTTATTCCTAAGTCTTTTAGGAATTTTTTTCTCTGTAAAGAAATCTGCCAATTTTCTTTCACTAGTGGATTTAAATGGTTTAAATAAGTCGCCTTCTTCCATAAATCTCCACTTTGCGTTTTCTGGTATTCTAAAGGCATCTACTACTTGTTGATTTTCCTTTATTTCATTAAATACTTTTGATGAAACGACTCTAATTCCACCAAATCCTGGAATGTAAGTTTTGCCCTTTTTGAAAGTGTAGTCTAATTCAGTGGTTTTATCAGTTTTTGGCGTAAATGTTATGAAATCATATTCTTTATAAACTTTTATGCCTTCAGGTAAATTGATGGCGGAACCATTTTTTGCCTCTATTGCAAATTGTTTGATAATATTTATGTGTTTTCTTTCAATATCTTTATATGTGTAATTTGATAATATTTCTAATAATATACGATTTATTATTGCTGGTGGAAATTGTATCATAGATATTGGCAGTCTTATAACATCTTTATTTTTAATGTAGGCGTTTTTTGGTATTTGACTATTGATATACTCTAAATCTTCTGTGCAATTATCTTTAAAGTTTTGCAAATTCTTGTCAAGTGCTGGGAAATGTTTTTTAATCATTGGAATAACTATATTTCTTAAAAAATTCCTAGCATAACCGTTATCTTTATTTGTTTCATCTTCTACAAAACTTAGCACATTATCAGAATTATATTTATCTATTTCTTCTCTAGAAGTTGATAGAAATGGTCTAATATAAATGCCATCTCTAATAGGAGACATTCCTTTAGCACCCGTAATTCCAGAGCCTCTAAATATGTTTAATAATATTGTTTCAGTTTGATCAGATAAATGGTGGGCAAGAGCAATTTTGTCAACTACACCTTTTTGAACGAGGGCTTCAAACACTCCATAGCGTGCCTTTCTAGCTGCTTCTTCTGTGCCTATGCCTTCTTCCCTTGCAATTTTCAATGCATCAACTTTAAATTTATAAAGTTTAATTTTATTTTCTTTACAAAAATCTTCAACAAATATTGTGTCCATTGCACTTTTTTCGCGTATGCAGTGGTCAACATTTATAGCAAGAACTTTACATTCTAAACTATCTTTTATGCTGTTTAAATAATGAAGTAAGGCAATACTATCCCTGCCACCGCTACAAGCAACACCAATAATTTCACCTGGTTTAATAAGTTGATTTTTTATGATATAATCGTAAACTTTTTCCATATTATTCCTTTTAAAAAAATTAACTATCAACATTATATATCAAAAATATATAAAAATCAATAGTTAATTTTAATTATA
>CASFFI010000033.1 GCA_949293925.1 uncultured Christensenella sp.
GATAATTTAAAAAAGTCCATTGTGGTTAGTACAAAACTAGTTGATAGGGGACAAGACGAAGTTTTTGTTCACGAGGGCGAAGAATATCTAGGTAAAGTTTTTAGAGTTTATCCAAAATATGCAATTGTATTTTTGTCAAATGGTGTGAGAGCAAAGTTAAGTGTAGCTGATTACTCTTATGACCATATTGACGACCTCACTGCAGTATTAAAAGAAGGCGAACAGTTAAAATTTAAAATTATAAAAACAAATGCGGACAATTCAAGGACAGAAGTAGGAGTAAAACAATTATTTATAGACCCAGCAATTCAAAAATTAGAAGAATTGAAAATAGGGCAAAGAATAATGGGAAAAGTTGTCAAGGTTTTACCTAACGGAGCAGTATTTGAACTAGATAATGGACTTAATGCTTTTGCTTACACTAAAGACAATACGGACAGAGCAAATGTTGAAACTCACTACTTATACAAATTGGGTAAAAGTTATGAAACAGAGATTTCAAATATCAACAAGTTGTCAAAAAAGATTACAGTCATAACCAATTTTGAATTGAATAAAAAAGACTAATTATATCATCAAGTAAACATTTTAATATAAAAGTTTATAAAGATTTTTATTAAAAATAACTTTTTTTAGATAATTTTTCGTTTCTTTATACGGAATATTATCTAATTTTTTTCCGTCTTTTGAATATGATTCATTTTTAAGCCAAGAACGCACAACTGTTTCTCCAGCATTATATGAAGCAATTACTAAATAGTCATCTAAAAATTTTGTTTTTAAATATTTTAGATAATAACAGCCTATCAAAATGTTTGTTTCATAATCTTTTAAGTTAATATTGTCTATATTTAAATTATAAAAATTATTCATATATTCAGCAGTTGACGGCAAAATTTGCATAAGGCCAATTGCGCCTTTATTAGATACAGCATCTGACACCCATTTGCTTTCTACATAAATTATACTTTTTACTAAATTTTTATCTAGATTCAACTCATCTGAAACAGTTGAGATAAAATTACTATATTTGTTTTTCCTAGTTAAATATAAAAAACTTGTGCTGATTAATATTAAGAACATTAATATTAAAAAAACAGTTATTATAATAAAAAAAATTTTTTTTCTCATTTTAATTATTATATTTATATTTATTAATTATATACAATAATAAAACTCGGAATGTCAAAAGAGTAATGTAAAATACAATTTGTAGTGTTAAAAAATATAAAATAAAATTAAACTGGTAGCATTATAAGTATAGTTATGTCTATCTTTTAGTACAAAGCGTTTTAAGTTTATTAAATATAAATAACAATGCCATAAAGTATTTTAAATTAATAAGTACTAATATCTATTTATAAGTTAAGCGGTAATTAAATTTTATTAAGTATTTAACAAGTAAAATTAGTGATTTTATTAATAAAATAATATATTAAAAATTGAATATAAACATCCATAAACTTATTTTAATTTAATCTTCATATTTACTTCATTTTTCACATTTAATTCAAATTTATAATTAATTCAATTTTCATATTAAAGCAATCTTTATATTTTTTAATTTTTATGAAAATTATCTTTATATTATTTAATCTTCATACTTTTTGTCAGGGAAGAATATAGCGTCTTCACCATATTTAGATTTTAGTTCATCAATCGCTTTTGATAGATTTTGGCGTTTTCTTTCATCGTCAAAAATGCTAAGTTGCAAGTTTTTGTCATCTATTAAACCACTTACACTTACTCGAATTGCTCTAATTGAATTAAATCCATCATTTTTTAATTCATAATTTTCAAATATTCGAATTGCATACCTTGCTATTTGCTCTGTGCTAGAAAATGGAATGTTAAAACTTTTTTGTTCGCCATAATGCGAAAAATCAGAAAATTTTATTCCTAAATGTACAGTTTTAGCAAGTTTGTTCTTTTCTCGAAGGCGAGTAGATACCATAGTCGAAAGTTTATATATTAGTGCGGAAACTTCTTGTTTGGTTGTCAAATCTTTTGGGGTAGTAAGGCCATTGCCAACACTTTTAACTTCGTGCTCGTCATATTTTGAAACAATATCATCATTTTCACCGCTTACCATATCGTGAAGTTTTGTTCCATTTATTCCAAATCTTGCTTTTAATAAATCTGCATTGTAGTTGTATAAGTCGAACAAAGTATTTATATTCATTTTTTTTAGTACTTGTTCTGTACGTTTTCCAACAAAAATCATATCACTAATCTTTAATTTTTTTAAAAACTCTATATGATTGTCCCTTGAAATTTCAACAAGACCACTAGGCTTTATCATATCACTACCAAGCTTTGCAAGTGTTTTTGAAAAGGATACCCCAATGGAAACTGTTAAACCTAATTCATTATAAATTCTATTTTGTATTTCAATTGCTAACTGTTTAGGTGTCTTTTTAAAGTATTTTAAACTCTCGCTAAGATCAAGCCAACACTCATCTAATCCCATACTTTCAATTTTGTCTGTATAAGTTAAATAAATTTCTTTTGCACGCATACTAAATTCTTCATATTTGTCATAGTGTGGGGCAACACATATAAGTTGCGGACATTTTGTTTTTGCAGTGTATATTGTTTCAGCAGTTTTTATACCGTACGCCTTTGCTAAATAATTTTTTGCCAAAATTACACCACTACGCTTTAATGGATTGCCACTAACAGCAACAGGAAAGCCTTTAAGTGCAGGGTTTAACACGCACTCAACAGAGGCAAAAAAATTGTTCATATCAACGTGAAAAATAATTTTATCAGTGTCCTTATACATAAATATCCTCTTTATATTATTTTGACAGTTGAAATTAGTTTTGATATAATAACAAAAAAGAATACTAAATTTCACAAACAAAGTAACATAAAACGCTCATTTTGTCAAACATTTGTTCGATATTTTGATTTAAAAGGTAAAAATATGATATTAGAAAATGTAAAAACATTAGAAAATTTTAAGCCACATACTGAAAATTTGCCTAATATTAGTGAAAATAAGTTAGATTGTAATGGTAAAGTCTTGCATCATAAATTGTACAATATAACAGATTTTAAAGACAAAATTGAAGTTATTACAATTGATATTATAAATAATATTATTGATGAAGAAGAAATTTCAAAAATAATAAAAAAGTGCAAAAAAGAAAATATTGCAATTTTACTAAACTTAAGTTCTAGTTTGGAAGAGGTAGGAGTGTGTGATAAAAGGTTCAATATGACCCCTATAAAACTGATAGAAGAGTTAGGGCTTTTTGAAGTAAAAGTGATTATAAAAAATGCACTTTATCTAGATAAACTTGACTATAAAATCTTAAATCTGTACGACGTGTTAATGCTATATGATGATTTCATAGATGATGTAAAAACACCTTGTATCCCACCAATTGCAACATTATTATATCATAATATTAGTGTTTGTATAAACTCAAATACACCATATATAGCGTGTGTGTTGATTAAAACTATGCAAGACTATTATATGGGTGAATATGATAGTATTACATATTCTAAGTGTTTAAAAATGTTTGGAGAAAATTATGCAAAATTTTTTAATATTAAAAGAGATTTTGTTTTAAACAACAATTCAAAATATTTGTCAATTCGTGAATTTTTGTTAAATTCAAATAAATCAGACAGGGAGGAATTATGGCATTAATAAATTTTAAATTTATAAAAAGTGCGAGTAAGAAAAATGAATTTTTAGATAGTGTTCTTCCACAAATTGCAGTGGTTGGCAGAAGTAATGTAGGTAAAAGTTCGCTTATAAATTTGCTTGCTAACAATAAAAAAATGGCAAAAACTTCATCTACTCCAGGGAGAACTAGACTTGTTAATTATTTTAATGTAAACAATGAATTTTTACTTGTAGATTTGCCAGGATATGGTTATGCTGCGGCTTCAAAATCTGAAAAAAATAATTGGGATAAAATGCTTGATGACTATTTTGAAGCAAATACTAATTATGTTGCTGATGACAATGGAGAACTTGTTTTAGACCTCGAAAAATCAAACTTAAAATTAGTTTTGGTTTTAATAGATAGTAGGCGAGAACCAACTAATTTAGATATGTTTATGTGCGAATATTTATCTTTAAGAGAAATTCCTTTTATCGTTGCAATGACCAAATCTGATAAATTATCGCGAACTGATTTGAATAACTCAAAAAATAAAATTTCTAAAATTCTAAAATTAAACCTTGATAGAATAGTCGTAACAAGTGCTAATAAAAAAATTGGAAGCGCAGAATTGGAAAATTCAATAAGAAGTAAATTGTAAATGCATTTTAGGGTATAGAGTTTGAGATCTACTAGATTTAGGATATTTTTTAAAATATTCATACAATTATTGACAAAACTTAAGAATTATTATATATTTAACAAAAGGACAATTTTATGGCTAGTATTTTTAGAAGACTTTATGATAAATTTATGATTAAAAGTAAAAATTTAGATTTACTTAGACGATATGGACAGGCATCTGCAAACAATAGTATGTTAGTGATAAATATGTACCATACAAATAGTCCACTTGCTGAAGTTTGTCGTGAAAAATCAATGTTGCATGGAAAAAATCCTAATGATTTTGATTCTTGCCGTTTTGAAAAAAATGAAAATGGACTTTATCTAGTTGTAAAATCCAAAATGCCTCAAGGGAAGTTTTATGAGGAAAGTGATGTTTATGACAGAGAAAGTTTAAATCAATTAAAATCTAATTTCGTTGAAAACAAAAAACAAATTTTTAGTGCTGAGTTGCTAAAATGGTTAAAAAACATTGACCCTAAATACGATTTAAATATAAATCCGATTAAAACTTGTTTTTGTTTAAGTTATTACTTGGCGAATATAATTAACGATATTAAATCAGGTAAAATTTCATATAAAGAAGATGAAAAAGATAGAGGACAAAACGGAGTTTATAAATTTATACCTTATTATACAAATTTAATAAAAGCGCTATCTAATCTAAGCTTTATAGTTTCTTATTTTAAAGGTACAAAAGTATTAGAGGATGTTATACCAGTTTTATCAGAAAATTATTTTAAATTATACACTAGTACTTATGATCCTAATTATAGAGGGAGAAAAGTGACCTCGATTGAAGGACTTGAACAGATTGAAGATGAAAGACTTGAACAGATTGAAGATGAAAGACGAGAAGATTTTGTAAAAGAAGTTAATTTATAAATCTTTAATTTTTCTGTAATTTAAACACTGAATGTTCTTGTATTAAATATTTAATAATAATTTTTCGATATCATCAATAAACTACGATATTAATTATAATTATAAATTAAATTACATTGATACAATTTAATATAATTGATACAATTTAATATATTTGACAATTTAATATATTTGACAAATTAATATATTTGACAAATTAATATATGTTAAACTATGTAATATGTAAAATGTTTTTAAATAAAGTTTCAAAGGAGAAATTATGGCAATAAGAGATATAGTGTTATCTACTGACGATTTTTTACGCAAAAAATCAAAACCTGTTAAAAAGTTTGATGAAAAATTGTGGGGACTTCTTGATGATATGCACGAAACATTGAATCACACAAAGGGTTCCGGGCTTTCTGCTGTTCAAATAGGTAGTTTAAAGCGAGTATTTATAATAGACATCAATGGTGCTAATTTAGAATTTATCAATCCAGAAATTGTAAAAAAGTCAGGAAAACAGTATAAAGAAGAAGGTTGTTTATCTGTAAAACAGGCCTATGCTTGTGTTGAGCGTGCTGAATATGTTGAAATTAAAGCGTTTGATAGATATGGTTATCCATTTAGTTTTTCAAGTCACGATTGGACGGCGGTTTGTTTACAACACGAATATGACCACCTAGAAGGTGTATTATATATTGATAAAATCTATAAGGGTAAAAAACGAGATACTATTGTGGGGGAATAATGAATATTGTATTTTTTGGAACTGAAAATTTTAGCAAAACAATATTAGAAAGCATTATAAAAGCAAATTATAAAGTCGTTGCAGTTGTTTCTCAAAACGACAAAGTAAGTGGCAGGGGAAATAAGGTTAAATTTTCAGAAGTAAAAAAATATTGTATAGAAAATAATATTCCACTTTTGCAGTATGTAAGCGTGTCGAAAGAGGGTGAAGAGGATTTAAAAAAATTATCTGCTGACCTTTTTATTACTGCGTCTTTTGGACAGATTTTAAAACAAAACATTTTAGATATACCAAAGTATGGTACGGTTAATGTTCACGCAAGTTTGCTTCCTAAATTTAGAGGACCTGCACCTATTGAAGGCGCTATTATTTCAGGGGAAAATAAAACAGGCGTAACAATTATGCAAACTGATATAGGTCTTGACACAGGCGATATATATTTTTCGGAAGAAATTGAAATTTTAAAGAGCGATACTGCAGATAGTATGTTTATTAAACTTGCAAATTTGGGAGCGAAAGCAATAGTTAAGTTTTTAGATGATTTTGACTATTATAAAGACAAACATTTTAAACAAGATGAAACAAAGTCTAGTTATTTCGGGAAACTTAAAAAAGAAGATGCAAGAATTAATTTTTGTTCAAATACATTAAATCTTGTAAATCTAATAAGGGGAAGGTCAACAACCAGTACAACTTATTTTGTTTATAATGAAAAGAGAATAAAAGTTTTATTTGCAACGGCTAGTCAATTTAAAATTAATTATGATTGTCCTTGTGGTACTGTTATAAACGCAAATAATAAAGCGGGTTTAATCGTTAAAACATCAGATGGAGCAATACGACTGAACGTTGTCCAATTAGAAGGCAAAAATGTATTAGATGATACTGCATTATTAAATGGGTTTAAGATTGTTTTGGGTAGTAATTTGAATGAAATTGTTGAGTGATTATAGTTTAGATGAATTATATAAAGAACTTGATTTTTTGCCTAAATTTAGGGCAAAACAAATTTTTGATGCTATAATGCAGGCAAAAGATTTTGACAAAGTTGCCTTGCCAAAAGAAGTCAAAGAAAAATTATCAAAAGAATACATTTTAAATCCTATAAAATCATATCAGGTTTTTGTATCTAAAGACGGCACTAAAAAATATTTACTAAAATTTTATGATGGTGCAGTTGTAGAAGGTGTAAAATTATTTCAAGAATACGGAAAAACATTTTGCATATCTACTCAAGTAGGTTGTAGAATGGGTTGCAAATTTTGTGCATCAACTAGTAACGGACTTTTAAGAAATTTGTCGGCAGGTGAAATTTTATCAAGTGTTGCAACTATAAATGCTGATGACGAGGATTGCACAAAGCGAAATTTTACTAATATTGTATTGATGGGTTCAGGTGAGCCATTTGATAACTATGATAATGTTGTTAAGTTTTTATACCTTTTGACTGATAAATCTGGCTTTAATTTAAGTGAAAGAAATATTTCGCTTTCAACTTGTGGACTTGTAGATAAAATCTATGACTTTATGAAACTGAATTTTAATGTTACACTTTGTATTTCATTACACGCGACAACTGATGAAATGAGAAAAAAAATAATGCCTATTGCAAATAGATATTCTATTTCTGAAATTGTAAAGGCTTTAAAAGATTATACAAAATATACAAAGCGAAGAGCGATTATTGAATATTGTTTAGTAAAAGGAGTCAACGA
>CASFFI010000034.1 GCA_949293925.1 uncultured Christensenella sp.
AATATTAAAAGGAGAAAATTATGTTAGCGGGAGATATTAGAAAAGGAGTTATTTTTGACGATGGTAGTAGTACAGACCCTAAAAATCCAAGTTTATACACTGTAGTAGATTTTCAGCATGTTAAACCAGGTAAAGGTGCTGCTTTTGTTAGAACTACTATAAAACACTTAATTACAGGTAAAGTTTTGGAAAGGACTTATAGCCCTACAGATAAAATAAATGAGGTTAAAGACTTAATTCAAACTAGAAATAATATGGAATATAGTTATACTGATGGCGACTTGTATTATTTTATGGATCAAGAAACTTGGGAACAAATTCCTTTAAATCACGACCTTGTTGAAGACTTATTAAAATTCTGTGCTGAAGGAGATAAGGATATTACTATTAAATTTTATAATGATATGCCTATTATGGTTGAACCTCCTATGTTTGTTGAAAGAACTATTGCAGAAGCAGAAATGGCTGTTAGAGGTGATACTTCTAAAGCTGGAAATAAACAGGCTATCTTGGATACAGGATATAAAATATCAGTACCACTTTTCGTAAATACAGGCGATAAAATTAGAATTGATACTCGTACTGGCGAATATATGGAAAGAATTTAATAAATTTTTTATACAAATTTGTAGAAATTAGAAAAGTTAGATTTAAACTAACTTTTTTTTAATACCCTATACTATGAATATTTTAGAAAATTATTTTACATTAGATTTAAAATCAGGAATTTCAAAATTGGATTTTGATATTGTTAATGAAATTAGGTTGCGTGCAGGTTGTCAAGTAATTGTAACAATTGGCTTAAAAAAATACTATTTAGGCAAAAATGGGCTAACAAGCATGGATAATGCTATAATTGTTACCAACACTGATTTAGAAGAATTTTTGATGCGTGCTTGCGAACATTCAGTTTATGCTGTAAGTGAATACATAAAAAAAGGCTTTGTAACAATAGATGGAGGAATAAGAGTAGGACTTACAGGTACTGTTATATATTCTGCAGGTGAAGTTTTAACAATTAGAGATATTAATTCAATATGTATTAGAATACCTCACGAAATAAAAAATTGTGCTTTGCCCGCTTTACAATATATTTATCAAAATGGAATAAAAAATACTTTAATACTTTCAAGACCAGGTGCAGGTAAAACCACCTTTTTAAAAGATTTAATTTATCAGTTAGATTCAAATGGAATATCATTAAATTGTTTAGTTTTGGACGAGCGTGAAGAATTAAATGTTAAATCAAGATTTGTAGATAGAATTATAGGCGCTGAAAAAAAATATGCAATCTCATCAGGTATTAGAAGTATGCGTCCTGATGTAATTATCTGTGATGAAATAGACTTAAATGTTGATTTGCCTTCAATTATTGATGCTTGTAGTTGTGGAGTTAATGTAGTTGCTACCATTCACGCAAAGGACATTATGGAATTAAAACGCAAAAAAGGTTTTGATTATATATTTGAAAATCGAATTTTTGATAGATACATTGTATTAGACAATATGGATAAAATAGGTAACCTTGTATCTATTTATAATGAAAATCTAAATTGCATTTATAGTAGGTAGTATGAAATTTTTATTGATGATTATTTTCGTTTTGTTGTGTGTAAACATAGCTTCACGAGTTTCAAAAAAATTTAAAGAGGAGTATTTATACTATTCTGATTTTATGGATTTTATAAATGAATATGAAATCAATGTTATGTATAAAAAAGAAAAATTACAAAATTTCATTAAAAAATTGCAAAAAAATTCAAAATTTGGCGAAATTTTAACAAATTTTAACGAAAATTTACAAAAAAATCAAAAAATCAATTACAATTATAAACTTTTATCTAAAGCAGAAAATGATTTTTTAAATGACAGTTTAAATTCATTAGGCGGGTATGATAGTGACAGAGAAGAACAAAATTTAAAATCTATAAAATTAAAAGTTGAAAAATATCTAACTACTGCAAAAGAAAATTTAAAATTTTGTCCTGTAATTGTAAAGCTTGCCTTATTGTTATCTATAGGTTTATGTATCATTTTTATTTGAGGAGGGGATATGCCATTTGACATTATTTTAAAAATTGCCGGAATTGGTTTAGTAACTTCAATTATTAACCAAATATTAAAATATTGCGGAAAAGAAGAAATTGCTTCAATTACTACATTAGCAGGTCTTATAATTTGTCTATTAATGGTAATTGATTTAATTAGTCAGTTGATAACTTCAATAACAAGTCTGTTCTCGTTTTAGAGGTTTTTATGATTATAAAAGTTGTCGTTATTGGTTTAGTTACGGCTTTTTCTTATGTGATTTTGAAACAATTAAAACCAGAACTTGCCATTTTTGTAGCTTTATCGGGTGGCCTTATTATAATTTCCTTATCTCTTAGTAGCATTGGTGGTGTTGTGAACTCTGTTGTTGAAATGTTTAATTCTACTGGCTTAAATTCATCTATTTTGACTCCTATTATAAAAATAGTGGGAATTGGATACATTGTAGAATTTTCAGCAAACATTTGCACTGATATTGGGGCTAGTTCTATTGCCGATAAAATATTATTTGCAGGTAAAATCGCCATTGTAGTAGTTGCATTTCCTATAATTTCTTCCATGATTGAAGTAATAATGGGGATTATATGATGAATTGCAAAATTAATTTACCAACATTAAAAAATCTAAAAAAATCTAAAAAAATATTATTTGCATTAGCAATTTTTGTTTTCATAGGATTTTTAGTGTTTTTGCCTATGAATGAAACTCTTTGTAAAGATAACGATTTTAGTCAAATTTATGACTCTATTGAAAATAGTTTGAACGATTTCGATCTTTCACAGTTACAAGAAATTGCTGATAGTCAAGAATTATTTTCTTTTGGAAATTTAGGCGATTATGTAAAGTCAATTGTCAGTGGTAATGGTGTAATAGATTTTGATAATATAATTGATTTTTTGTTGACTATTTTAAGTGATATAATTTTGCAATTTTTACCTATGTTTTCTCTGATGATTGGAATATGCGTTGTCTGTAGTCTTATATCAAACATTAAATCTAAATTTCAAGAAAAATCTGTCAGTAATATAATTAATTTTGTGTGCTTTTCTGCTGTCGGTATAATAATAATTTCTTCTTATATTCAAATAATTGTAAACACTGAAAATACTCTAAATAGTTTAAATAAAACTATGAACAATATATTTCCTATCTTACTAACTTGTATGGTAGCAATAGGGGGGACTACTACAGTCTCTACATATCAACCTATACTTGCTGTTATGACTAATATTATGTCTAATCTGATGAGTTATATAGCTTTGCCTATTTGTATTATGTGTTTTATATTTTCTGTAATTGGCAATTTGTCCGACAGCGTAAAATTAAATAAATATGTTGACTTTTTTTCAAGTTTATTCAAATGGATTATAGGGCTCATTTTTACCTTGTTTTTTGCGGTGTTGTCCATTCAGGGAATAAATGCTAGTTCAATTGATTCTTTATCAATAAAAGCCACTAAATTTACAATTTCTTCGTATATTCCTATTGTTGGTGGATATTTGTCACAAGGATTGGATATTTTGATGTTAAGTTCGGTATTAATTAAAAATTCTATAGGTCTAATAGGTATTTTAATTATAATTTCACTTGTTATAGTTCCTATTATCACTGTTGCAATTTTTTCACTGAGTTTAAAACTTGCAAGTGCTGTTTTGGAACCTATTGGAAACACGAAAGTATCTACACTTTTAAGTTCAATATCAAAGTCAATTTCAATGCTTAGTTCAACTTTAATTTGTGTGGGTTTTGCTTATACTTTAAGTTTGGGGCTTATGATGTGTACATTAAATATTTAAGCAATTTATCAAGTTAAATATTTATAAGATTTAAACAAAATCAAGTTTTATTCTATAGGTATAAATATGATTTATCGCTTTTTTATAAATAAATTTCGTTATTTTATTACCTTTCCATAAAATAAAGTTCATTGCTTTTTAATAAATAAAATTAATTGCTTTTTTATAAATAAATTCACTGTTAAAACGTTTTTGATTAATCTTTAAACTTGCAAATATAATTATTTTAGGAGGAATATATGCAAGCGTATATGCTATCTATAGTCGGAGTGGTAGTGGCAAGTGTTTTTATCGACCTTGTTATGCCGGTTGGACAAACAAGCAAATATATTAAATCTATTTTTGCGATTTTCGTTATTTTTGTTTTAGTCTCACCTGTTTTGAATTTTGTTTCAGACAAAGAAAAAATCAAAGATTTAGTGCAATCCGATGGTTACAACCTTGTAGATAGTTATCTAGAAAATTTTTATAAATCAAAAGTCGAGGCTTATGAAAATGAAATTTTGTCGGTTTTTGAAAGTTATGACATACACGATATCGATGTATCAATAGAATATTCTGTACAACACAATGATTTGATAGTAAAATCTGTTACTGTAAATCTTAAAAATGTTGTGATAGGGGACAAGGCGGACAATGTAAATCTTTATTCACTCTCTAGCGAAATTATTAACGATGTTATATATGAAGAGGTTTTGGAGGTTAAATATCTATGAAAAACTTTCTATTAAAGTTAAAAAGCATAAAACATATTGAATATATTATCGCGCTAATATTTATTGTTGCAATATTACTTATTTATTTTTCAAATAGTTCTGGTAAAACAAAAACTGAATCGACTAGAACAAATTCAACAAATATATACGATTATATAGACAATTTGGAGTCTGATATTGAAAGCGTTTTACTAAAGGTGAATGGCGTCAATTCTTGCAATGTTTTAATCACTTTAAACCTTCAAGAAGCATCAGTAAATAATTCGAACATTACACTTGACAAATTTCCTTCAGTAAAAGGTATTATTGTAGTGGCTGATGTAAGTGATACTTATGCAAAGATGTCGATTATTGAAGCAATAGAGGCTATTATTGATGTAAATAGGGATAATATACAAATTTTGAAATCTTAAGGTTATAAAAAATTACTTGTCCACATATATTTGAGTAGTGTTGGAGGGAATATGAAAAGAAAAAAGAAAATTATTATTTTATCTTGTATGATAGGATTACTTGTACTAACAGGATACATAAATGTTGCACTAAATTCAAACTTGTCTCAAGAATCAGTTAATACTTCTGGAGAACTCACAAGTTCTAACTTTTATACAGCTTACCGAGAAGAAAGAGAGAACACAAGAACTGAAGAAATCGCTTTTTATGAAGCAATTATAAATAGTGAGTCTGCATCTGCAAGTGCTAAATTAGAGGCTGAAAATAATAAATTAGCAATTATAGAACAAATGGAACAAGAATTGATTGTAGAAGCAATTATAAAAGGCAAAGGTTATGATGATGTTGTAATTACAACTTCTAGTTCTAATGTTAATGTTTTTGTAAAATCTCAAGAACTAACTAAACAAGAGGTCGCTCAAATAAGTTCGGTAGTTACAGAACAATTAAAAGTAGATATTGAAAAGGTTATTGTAATACCATCAATTTAATCATAAAATTACAAAATTAATTGATTTATGTGATTGATTTTGCTAAACTAATAGTGTGAGGTGTTTATGGCAAAATTAAATCTTTTAAATTTTGGCAAGTTGACGCTTAATAATTCCTTGTTAAATGAAATTGTTAAACTGTCATCTCAAGAAGTTGAAGGCGTAATTCAAGTTTGTAAAACAAAGGTTAGAAATTCAAATATGGGTTTGGTTATTGATACCAGCATTGTTATGGATTCAACTTTTGAAGCGACTGATTTGGCATACAAAGTTCAGCACAATATTATGACCTCACTAATGTCAATGTTAGAAGTAAATTTAAAATCTATAAATGTGCTAATAAAAGACGCAGTTTAAAAATTTACCAATTGAATATTCAGTTGGTTTTTTTTATATAATTTAGTAAAAAATATTTAAAAATTTTGTCAAAATATTTGCGATATTCTTTTAGTTATGATATTATTAATAAAACAAAAGGGGTATTAAATGGATAAATATGTATTAATTACGCTCATTGTGTGTCTAGTAGCCGTAATATTGCTTGCAGTAGCCTTGGTTATTATTGGCAAAAAAAGTGATAATTTGGTTGAAGAAGCAAGAGTAAAAGAAAAAGAAGAGATGTTCAAAAATATAACAAATACATCTGAATTAAAAACTGAAGAAAAGAAACCTGAAGTTGTTTCACCTGTAGCAGAAATAGTGAAAGAAGAAAGTGTTGTAAAACCAGTTGCAAAGACAACAAAGACAACTGCAAAAACTAGTAAATCTAGTTCAACAAAAACAACTGCAAATAAAGGTGCAAAGAGTGTTTCAAAATCTTCTACAAAAACAACTGCTAAACCAGTTGCAAAACCTACAACAAAAGCACCTGCAAAGTCTGCAACAAAAACTTCTGCAAAGTCAGTAGAAACTAAACCTGTTGTAAAAACAGAAGAAAAAGCAGTTGAAATTAAAACTGAAGAAAAGAAACCTGAAGTTGTTTCACCTGTAGCAGAAACAGTAAAAGAAGAAAGTGTAATAAAACCAGT
Source organism: uncultured Christensenella sp. (assembly GCA_949293925.1). Lineage (GTDB taxonomy): Bacteria > Bacillota > Clostridia > Christensenellales > UBA1242 > CASFHD01. The sequence goes on from CASFFI010000034.1 coordinate 6,534, forward strand.
TGCAAAGAC
>CASFFI010000035.1 GCA_949293925.1 uncultured Christensenella sp.
AAACATTGTTTTAATGCTGTGTTCTAATTCATCTAATGCGTATGAATAGTCAACAATTTTAGAAACTTTAAAAAATCCTAATGCACATATCATATTAATTTTATTATTTAAACCATTTTCTTTTGCAATTTTATATGCGTCAATTGTATATAATTTTATGTGTTTTTTGATTATGTTTTCTTTAAAATCGGTTGGCAATAAATCATCTAGTTCTTCTTCATTTAAAGAACAATTTATCAACAAAATGCCAAATTCGTTTAAACAACTTGTTAAATCGTATTTATTAATAAAAGATGGGTGATTGATTAAAACTATATCACAATTTGCTGAATTAAACGGTTTTAATATTGGAGTTTTTTCCATTCTAATATGCGAAATTGTCATACTTCCTGATTTTTTGCTGTCATAATCAAAATATCCTTGAGCAAAAGAATTGTCTTGCTTTGCTAATATTTTTATAATACTTTTTGCACTACTAACACTTCCATCACTTCCTAGTCCATAAATTCTTGCTTTGAAGTTGTTTGACGGCTCAGTATATTTTGGCTTTACTTCTAAAGATGTATTTGTTAAATCATCTTTTATTCCTACTGTAAATTTTTCCTTTTGTGATTTTTTGCTTAACATATTGTCAAACACTGCTATTGCCATATCAGGATTAAATTCTTTTCCGCCAAGCCCTAATGAACCAGATAATACTTGTATTTTTTTATTATGTTTTTGTAATATTGACATTATATATGAAGTTATTGTGTCAACCCCATTTGCATCAATATTTCTTTCTAAAACTGATATTATTTTGCAAGTTTTTGGAAGAATGGATAAAAATCTTTCTTCATCAAATGGTTTTAAGAGTCTTATTTTTATTAGTGCGGTTTTTCTCTTTTTTGCATTTAACTCATCTATTGCAATTTTTACTACATCGGTAGAACTTCCCATTGCAACAATTATTTCTGTAGCATTTGGGTCTCCATAAAATTCTATAGTATCATAATGTCTTTTGGTAATTATTTCTTGCTTTGCAAATGCTGTTTTTACATCTGATAATACGTTTTTGTATTGTGAGGTAGAGGCTACTCTGTTTTGAAAAAATACATCTGGATTTTGGTTAGTTCCATAAACTTTTGGGTTTAAGTTAGAAACTGCTCTTTCTTTAAATCGTTTAATATCGTCAAAATCTATGATTTGCTTTAATTCATCAAGTTCGGTTTGGTAAACAGTATTTAACTCGTGGCTTGTTCTGAATCCATCAAAGAAACATATAAAAGGTGTGCTAGACTTTAGACTTGCAAGTATTGATGCTATTGCCATATCGTTGACCTCTTGAACATTTGCACAACTTAAAATGTTAAATCCTGTTTTCAAAGTGGCATATATATCAGAATGGTCACAAAATATATTTAGTGCGTGTGAAGATACTGCTCGACTTGCAACAAAAAAGGTGGTAGGTAGCAACTCCCCTGCAATTTTGTACATATTTGGAATCATAAGCAGCAACCCCTGACTAGAAGTAAATGTAGTTGTTAAAGCTCCTGATAACAACGAACCGTGCACTGCACCTGCAACGCCCGCTTCGCTTTGCATTTCTACTACTTTTAATTTATTGGAAAAAATATTTAGCTTTCCTTCGGAATTGAAATTGTCACATAGTTCACTCATATTAGAACTTGGTGTGATAGGATAAATAAACGCAAATTCATTTAATGAATATGCAATGTTGGCGGCGGCTGAATTGCCGTCTATTGTTACTTTTTTCATAATACCCCTTTAAAATATGAATATATTTTAAAAAATTAATAATAATATTGTCAATTGTTTTCAATATTAAATTCCGTTTTTAAATTTTTAAAAATCACTATTTATTTTTATTAAATTGTGTTATATTTTAATTATGAGATATATGTGCACTGTATGCTACTTAGGAAAAAATTTTTCTGGTTGGCAATCACAAAAAAAAGGTGAAACCACAATTCAAGGCGAAATTGAAAAAGCTTTAAAAATAATACTAAAAAATGATATAAAAATAGTGGGTAGTGGTAGGACAGATTCAGGGGTTAATGCTTTTTCACAAAAATTTCATTTTGATACGGATATTCTATTTGATAAAACAAAGCTGTTGAATAGTTTAAATGCAATTTTGCCAGAAGATATAAAACTAACAGATATTATTAAGACCTCGCTAAATGCTAGGTTTTCAGCTAAAAAAAAGACTTATTTATATCGAATTTATTTGAGTAAATTTAAGTTGCCAAATATTTATGGAAGATTACAGGTATATAAAGATTTTGATATAAAATCATTAAAAAAAGCCTGTAAAATTTTATCAGGGAAACACGACTTTAAAAATTTTATGGCAACTGGTTCTTCAGTAAAAGACACAGTAAGAATTTTATATAGTATAAAATTAAAAAAGTACACTTTTGCTAATACAATTTTTATAGATATTTATTTCTGTGGCAATGGTTTTTTATATAAAATGGTGAGAAATATGGTAGGCTTAATGCTGGAATTTGCAACAAAAAAAATAGACTATAAAACATTTAAAAATCTTGCTTTTAATGATAATGCTGATAAAAAATTTACTGCACCTGGCGAAAATTTGTATCTGTATGATGTTAAATATAGATAATTATTTTTATTTATAATGAAAAAAATCGTTATTTCTATTGACAATTTTATTAAATTCATATAAAATAGACTAGATATTTGTGACTGCTTACAATCCACACTGTCCCAAAGCAGTGTTACAAAATCAATTTATAAATGTTTGCGTGAACAAACATTTCGCGTTAGGAGAAATTTATGAAAACTTATATGGCAAATCCATCTACAGTTAATAGAAAATGGTATGTTATTGATGCTGATGGTGCTGCTCTTGGTAGAGTTGCAGCTCAGGCTGCCAAAATCTTAAGAGGTAAACACAAATCTAGTTTTACTCCAAATGTTGATTGTGGAGATTATGTTATTATTATAAATAGTGACAAGGCAGTATTGACTGGTAAAAAACTTGTTCAAAAAGAATATAAAACTTATTCAGGTTATGCTGGTGG
>CASFFI010000036.1 GCA_949293925.1 uncultured Christensenella sp.
ATAGTTTGAATGATAGTTATAGAACATTATTAGGCAAAATTGATTTACAGAAAAAGCAAAAAATTGAAAATTCAGACTTGGAACATATTGATAAGATTGTTTCTAGTGCTAATACATTAACTGCTGAATTAGCAAAATTAGAACAAAAACTTAGAAGTTTAAAAGATAAAATGGAAAAGACATTAAGTGATTACAATAAGGCAATGGTAAAACTAAAGGCAACAAAAGAAAATTTAAATAAATGCAGACAATATGTACAAAAATTGGAAGAATCTAATGCTCCAAAAATTGAAAGTTTGAAAAAACAAATAAAAGAATTAGAACCATTTTCTTCACAAGAACTTTTAGCAAAATATAAGGAAATGAGAGAGGATAATATTTTTCCTGTTTTCGTTGGTTGCGAAGATAATAGATGCGGTGGTTGCAGAATGGAACTTAGTCTAAATTTTTTGGAAAATTTAAAGAAAAGCAAAATGCTACCATGTGAGGAATGTCATAGAATTATTTTATATAAAGAGAAAAAATAATTTCTTTTATCCTTTTATACTTTTGATATTTTTATTATAATTAAATTTATATCTATTTTAAAATCTTGTTATAATTATTTAATTATAACATTTTTTTTATTTGAATTTTTTAAATAGATGATTATATATAAATAAATTTACATAATTATTCTTTAATATTTATTTTTATTATATATTATTTTTATTTATTTTTATGTCTTTTTATAAATGAATAGTTTTCTTACAATTAAAATATTTAAATCTATATAAATGACTATTAATTATAATACTATTTATCGTTAATTTTAATTATCGTAAAATGAAGTATCAATATTAATAATAAATAAGTTTATAATTGTGAAATTTAAGTAGATACTAACTTTCACAAATAGTTTGTTAAAATAAAAAAAAGGTTTTATTTTTAACCTTTTTTTTGGCAGGGGTAGGTAGATTCGAACTACCGCGTGCAAGAGTCAAAGTCTTGTGCCTTACCGCTTGGCGATACCCCTTTGACGACTATTAAATTCTAACAAAAATTAAATTATTTGTCAATAAGTTTTTCAACATTTACAATATTTTATATTTAATTTATTTTTGCCGCCATTTTTATATAATGTTTTAATTAATTTTCATGCAAAATTTGTCGAAAATTCTTTAAAATGGTATTTATTTTTATATAAAAATTAATATATTCTATGACAAAAATTTATAACGAAACTCTTCCAAAACCTTTATCTGAGATAGAAGAAAGAACATTATTTAAAAAATTAAACGAGTCTAACGATGAAAAAGCACGAGAATTACTTATTATGCATAACATTAGATTTGTTTTGCATTTAGCAAAAAAATTTTGCAAGGATTTTAGATTGTTTGAAGATATTATTTCAGTCGGAAGTTTGGGACTTGTGAAAGCGGTTGACAATTTTGATATAAACAAAGGGATTAAATTTTCAACCTTTGCATCAAAATGTATTGAAAATGAAATTTTGATGTTTTATAGACACCTTAAAAAAAGGTGTTATGATATTAGCCTTGAAGTTATGGTTTCCACAAAAACTAAAATTGATGATGCCAATTTGGTTCTTAGAGGTTTAATTAGTTCAAACGAATTATCTCCTCTTGATAATATTGAAGACGAAGATCAGTTAAAAGAAGTATATAAGGTTATAGATAAATTAAATGATAGGGATAAAAAAATTATAGAACTTAGGTTCGGTTTATATGGAAACAGAATTCATAGCCAAGGTGAAGTTGCAAAAATATTTAATTTATCGCAATCATACATATCTCGTGTAGAAAAAAAAATATTAGAAAAAATAAAACAAGAAGTATTGAAATATATATTATAATCAGTATTGACAAATTTGATAAAAATGATAAAATATGTTTTATACAAAAGAGGATATAAATGAATTCTGATATTGGTTTAATTTGTGATAAAAATAGTAATAATTGGTTTACAGATAAGAGTAAAGAAGAAAAAGATAGAGATATAAATATTTTATTAAAAGATAATTATGGATTAATTATACATACTATAGGTAAATATTTTGGACGAAAGTATTGTATAAACGAAGATATAATATCTCAAGGACTAATTGGATTGTATAACGCAGTTTTAAATTTTGATAAATCAAAAGGTTTAAAATTTTCAACTTTTGCTTGTAAATGTATAAAAAATGAAATCATAAAATATTTAAAAAAATATAATAAACCTAAAGAAGAAAACGCTAGTTCTATAGTGCATTGGGATAATTATGGTAATGTTAGACGTGGCTTTGATATAGAAAATTTTTTATGCGCAGATGAACAGTCCCCTTTAGAAAGGTTAATTGATTCTGAAGACAAGTCGGATATAAAAAAAGCGATAAAAAATTTAGACAATTGCGATTATATAAAGATTTGTGAGCTTAAATATGGTTTAAATGGGGAAAAAACACACACTGAACAAGAAATAGCAAACATGTATGGAGTTTCTAGACAATACATATCAAAGTTGTTAAAAAAGATATTAAAAAAGTTAAAAGTAATATTGCTAAAAGATGAAATACAAGGACATTCTTTATAATCATTCATCATAATTAATGAGTGATTTTTTTAACTTATTTAATATTTTTTTTTCCAGTCGTGAAATATATGACTGAGAAATTTTCATTAAATCGGCAACCTCTTTTTGAGTAAATTCTTTATAACCGTCCAAGCCAAAACGCATTTTAATAATAATGCGCTCACGTTCTGATAAGTTTTCTATTAAATCTACCAGAATTTTTTTATTATTTTCCATTTCTATATCATCATCTGGGGAAGTTTCTTCGGCGGGAATTATGTCTTGTAGCATCAATTTTTTATCATCACCAGCCAATTTTATAGGCTCATCAATGCTTATTTCCAAAGCGATTTTATTTAGTTTTCTTAAATGCATCAATATTTCATTTTCAATACATCTGGATGCATAAGTAGCAAGTTTTATATTTTTATCTGGATTAAAACTATCTATTGCTTTAATTAGGCCTATAGAGCCCACTGATACTAAATCTTCAAAACTTGTTTTTGACATTTCATATTTTTTTGCAATATACATAACTAATCTTAAATTGTGTTCAATTAATTCTTTTTTTGCAGAAGAATTCTTTTCATTTGACAATTTGTACAAAAGTTCTTTTTCTTTATCATCTGGAAGGGGATCAGGTAGGGCAGAAGAAGAATACATATAATTTAATAATGTTTCTTCATCTATTAATAATAAATTTTTAAGTTTGTTTAAAATTTCTAACATAATTTTCCTTTTATTTAATTTAGTAGATTTTCAATATTTATTTTATTTAAAAAATATCAAATTTTTTCATTTAAATATGATAAAAATATTGATTGTGTTTTAATTTTTTATATCAATTTAATTATTAAGTTAATGTATTCAATTAATAAATCTTTTATTTACTGTTAAGTTGAATTTAAAAGTTCAGGACTTATTAAAAGCTCATAATCTGAATTAAATTTGTTAGTTACTGCTATTGTTGCATTTTTGATTTCTCGAATATCATTATTGATATGTATGATAAGGTTTGTCGCAAGAAATGAAATCAGCATTTTTTTCCCGGTTACTGTACACACACAAACTCGTTTAACTTTAATTTTTTTAAAATTTGAATTTAGGTAATCAATTAAAGTTAAATCGGTTAAATTTAAAAATTCGTTTAATGATATTAATGTAAGTGGTAAATTATTTTCGTCTTTTGCAAAATTTGCACTATCAATATATGTTCGTAAATTTAATCTTTTATTATTAAAAACAATTTCAGAATTTACATAATAACCAAGTTTTAGAGTTCGTTTTTTGACTTCATTCATTACAATTTTTAAGATAAATAATACAAATAAACTTAAAATAATTATTTCTATACTATTTAGCTTTAGTTGTAGAGAATATAACATTCCAGCATATATGTTTGATACTAAAAAAGTTAATAGCAAGTTTACTATTATTTTTTTATTAATCTTAAAAGGTATAATCACTAAAATTATACCTAATATGAATTTATATATATTGAATATAATTGTATTGAAATAAAATATTGGACATAATAGCGTTAACAAACTAGAAACGATTGCAGAAATTATAATTAAACAATTTCTTTTGGGTCGTATGAATATGCAAACTGTTTTTAATATAAATAAATCCATTAAAAAATTCAATATTAATACTTCTTCTATATACAATTTCATTCTGATATTCTATCTAATTTTTTAGAATTTGTTATTTAAAATAGTTAAAAGATTTTGTAAAATCATAAAAGATTGTGAAATATTTTGAAAATTTTTTTAAATTTGTATAATTTTGGAAATTTTGAAAACAATATTTGTTATGAAAAGAAGTGTTGTAATTTGTGGGGTAAATACTGCCAACTTACCAAAGATGTCTAGTCAGGAGGCGACTGAAATAATAAAGAAAATAAAAGCAGGGGATAATGCTGCAAAAGATTATTTTATTTATTGTAATATGAGATTGGTTTTATCTTGTGCACAGAGATTTTCTCAATCAAAAGAAAATATGGACGATATTTTTCAAGTGGGCTGTGTGGGGCTTTTAAAAGCTATTGATAACTTCAATACTGATTTAAATGTTAAATTTTCAACTTCTGCAGTCCCTATGATCTTAGGAGAAATTAAGCGTTTTATACGCGATAGTTCTGCTATGCGCGTGTCAAGGAGTATTAGGGATACTGCATATTTAGTTTTAAAAAGCAGAGAAAAACTATCTATGAATTTAGGTGATGAAGCAAGTCTTGAAGCGGTTGCCAGCGACCTTAATTTAACCTTAAAAGAAGTCTGTGAAGCAATTGATTCGGTATCGGTCCCTATGTCATTAGATGAAGCGATATATTCGGACACAGAGGGGAGTATTAATCTTATGGAACACATAAAAGACGAAAGTGCATCAATTGAAAAATGGATGAATAATATGGATTTAGATAAAGCAATATTAAGTCTTGATGAGAGAGAAAAAGAAATTTTATCCATGCGCTATTTTATAGGGAATACACAAATGGAGGTAAGTGATAAAATAGGAATATCACAAGCACAAGTATCAAGAATTGAAAAAAATGCTCTTGATACTATTAAACGCTTTATGACATAAGCCTTAGGGCTTTTTTTATTTTAAGTTCTTGCAAATAGGCTAAAATTATGTTATCATAACATAGGTTGGAGGTTTTATGCCTAGAAGTTTAGAGCGAGAAACTGCTTTTAAATTAATATATAGTAAACTTTTTATTGCTAATGTTGATGACAAATTAAATGTTATAGATGATGTTGTTGATTCTAGCAATGGGGAATTTAATTTTGAATATGCTAAACAGATTGTTAACACGTTTTCAAAAAATTATAGTGAAATTAATCAAATTATTACAAATGCACTTAAAAATGGCTACAAAATTGAAAGGTTAAATAAAGTTGATTTAAGTTTAATTTGCCTTGCAATTACTGAAATTAAGTATTTAGGATTGGAAAAAAAGATTGTTATAAACGAAGTTTTAGAGTTGTCTAAAAAATATAGCGATGAAAAGAGTTCAAAATTCATAAATGGAGTATTAGCATCAATTTTAAATTAATATGTATAATTATACGGTAAGTCAAGTTTCAACATTTATAAAAGATATTATAGACAATGAACCTATTTTGGAAAATATTACAGTAATAGGTGAAGTGTCTAGTTTTTCTATTTCTAGAAATATTGCCTATTTTTCAATAAAAGATAAAGATAGCGAACTAAATTGTATGATGTATTCTCCTAAATCAGCAGTCGAAATAGGCGAACAAATATTGGTTACTGGTTCAGTAAAGTTTTACAAAAAGCACGGGAAAATTACATTTACCGCTTATGATATAGAATTATTTGGTCAGGGCAAAATTTATTTACAATTTATTAAACTAAAAAATGAATTAGAAAAATTAGGTTATTTTGATGATGAACATAAACTAAAAAAACCGGATAAAATTGAAAGAATAGGCGTTGTAACCTCTGCTACAGGTGCAGTGATACACGATATTCATAAAGTTATAAAAAGGCGAAATCCACATATAGATATCGTTGTGTATGATGTAAAAGTTCAAGGTGATGGTGCTTCTCAAGAGATAGCAAATGGAATTAATTTTTTTTCAGATTACGATAAGGTTGATGCAGTTATCGTGGCAAGAGGTGGTGGAAGTAATGAAGATTTAAGTCCATTCAACACTGAAATAGTGGCTAAAGCGGGGTATAACTGCAAAAAATTTTTAATTTCCGCTGTAGGACACGAAGTTGATACAACGCTATTAGATATGGTGGCTGATGTTAGAGCATCAACACCTTCAGTGGCGGCGGAGTTAATTAGTACAGATTTGTTTGATATAAAACAAAAATTAAGAAAAATAATTAATTTTATGCAAACAAAATTAAATCTTATAAAACAACAACTAAATACAAGGTTTAAAATCACTTTTCAAGATATAACAAAACAAATAACTCTGAATCTTGATAGAAGTAAAAATACTCTTAATAATTTTTTGAATTCATTAAATATAAAAATTAACGATTTAATGAATTCAACTAAATATCGTATAGGTATAGATTTGAATACGCTAGATAAACTTAATCCTATAAAAATTCTAGAAAGAGGTTTTAGTGTTGTTACATTGGATGGTAAAAATATAAATGATGCTAATTGTAATGTCGGAAGTAGTATTAATATTAAAACAAATAAATTAAATATTTTAGCGAAAGTTTTGGAGGTTTCGAATGAGACTAGAAGAAAAAATTAAAAAAATAGAAGAATTAAATGAAGCAATTTCAAATATTGACAATTTAGATGAAGCGGTTAAATTATATGAAGAAGCCAGTCTTTTAGCACTAGATATTTCAAAAGATTTGAAAGAAATTGATGGTAAGGTAACTAAAATTAAAGAAGATATTGAAGAAATTTTTTTGGAGGAAGAAGATGAGTGATAAAAATTTTGTAAAAGATTTAGCAGATATTGATAAAGATTTTTCCAAGTGGTACACAGATATAATTTTAAAATGTAACCTTGCAGATTACTCTCCAGTAAGAGGCTGTATGGTTATAAAGCCTTATGGTTATGCTATATGGGAACAAATTCAAGAGTATTTTGATAAAAGACTAAAATTATTGGGTGTAAAAAATGCATATTTTCCAATGTTTATCCCTGAAAGTTTTTTATTAAAAGAAGCAGAACACGTAGAAGGTTTTGCTCCAGAAGTAGCCATTGTTACAAAAGCAGGTGGCGAAGAATTGACAGAAAATTTAATTGTTCGTCCTACTAGCGAAACAATAATTGGCAGTATGTTTTCAAAATGGATAAAATCTTATAGAGATTTACCATATAAAATAAATCAATGGTGTAATGTAGTTCGATGGGAAAAAACTACTCGTCCTTTTTTGCGAACAAGTGAATTTTTATGGCAAGAGGGGCATAGCGTACACTTAGATGAATTTGATGCAAAAGAATCTACCATACAAATGTTTGATGAGTACATAAAATTATGCAAAGATTTGTTAGCAATACCTGTTTTGTCTGGCAAAAAAACAGAAAAAGAAAAATTCGCAGGTGCTGATGAAACCTATTCAATAGAAGCAAGAATGCACGATGGAAAATGTTTACAATCGGGGACATCTCACAATTTAGGTCAACATTTTACAAAAGCCTTTGATATAAAATATTTGTCAAGTGAAGGCATTGAAAAGTATGCTTATTCAACTTCTTACGGAATTTCAACACGACTTATTGGTGCGATTATAATGGTACATGGAGATAACAGAGGTTTAAAACTTCCACCAAGAGTAGCTCCAATACAAATAATGATTATACCAATTGCTAGTCATAAGCCCGGTGTTATAGAGAAATGTAGGGAAATTAAAGAAATTTTACTATCAAATGGTTTTAGAGTTGAAATTGACGAAAGTGACAACACTCCTGGTTTTAAATTCAATGAATGTGAACTACAGGGCATTCCTTTAAGACTAGAAATAGGTCCGCGAGATATTGAAAATAATTTAGCAACTGCTGTAAGGCGTGATAATTTAGAAAAATTTACCATAGGTTTTGATGCTATTGAACAATCTGTAAAATTAATATTAGATGAAATACATAATAATATGTATAACACTGCTTTGAAACAATTAAACGACAGTATTATTGAAGTTGATAATAAAAAAGATTTAATAAAATCAGTTGACAATGGGAAAATTGCATTATGTCATCATTGTGGCGAGATTGATTGTGAAAAGGCATTACAGGAAGAAACATCAATAAAATCTAGGGTTATTTATGATTATGATACAAGCAAACCATGTGCTATTTGTGGCAAAAAGTCAAAGTACAGAGTGTATTTTGGTAAACAATATTAAAAGATTATATTTGATTTAATAAATACCAGAAAATAAGACAAAACAATGTAAAATGTCTTATTTTTTTTTATTTGTTTTAAGTTAGAATGACAAAAAGGGGGACGAGATGAAAATTAAATCAAGACTTTATAAAAATTCTTTATATATAATGCTAATTGGCGAATTAGATGAATACACTGCAGAGTACACTCGTAATACTCTTGATGAACTTTTTGATAAAAATAAGTTTCTACAAGTGATTATTGACTTATCTGAAATGACATTTATGGATTCGACTGGTGTCGGCGTTTTAATTGGAAGATATAAAAAATTAGTAACTAAAGATATACCTATTTTTATATCTAATCCATCAAAACACGCTGAAAAAATTTTTAAAATGGCAGGATTATACGACATAATGCCATTAATTAGTTAAGGAGTTTTTATGAAAAATAGTTTAGAAGCAAAATTTTTAGCAGTCAAGGAAAACGAGTCGTTGGCGCGTGTTATTGTGAGCGCTTTTTGTCTACCTTTAGAACCTAGTCTAGATGAATTGGAAGACATAAAGACGGCGGTTAGTGAAGCAGTTACAAATGTTATTGTTCACGCGTATCCAAAATTAGCAGGTATGGTTACATTAAAATGTATGTACGAAGCAGATGTATTGCAGATTTCTGTAATAGATAGCGGTATTGGAATATCGGATATAGCAAAAGCGCGTGCACCTTTTTTTACATCAAAAGCGGACGAAGAAAGAAGTGGTATGGGGTTTACTGTAATGGAAAGTTTTATGGATAGTCTTGATGTGTCATCAAATAAAACTAGCGGTATTACTGTAAAAATGACAAAGCGTATACTAGGAGAACGAAAGCGAGATGTTGTCTAATGAAGAAAATTTAGACTTACTAAAAAAAGCACAAAACGGCGATGAATCCGCAAAAAATAAATTAGTAGAATCGAATATGCCTTTAATTAAAAGTATAGTAACAAGATATAAATTTAAAGGTGTAGAATACGAAGATTTAATGCAATTAGGAGCATTGGGACTAAGTAAAGCAATTATAAATTATGATGCCAAGTTTAATACTAAATTTTCTACTTATGCCGTCTATATGATTGCGGGTGAAATCAAGCGTTTTCTTCGAGATGACGGTGCGATAAAAGTAAGTCGAAGTATGAAAAAAAATTATAAAGAAATAATGAATTTTATCGATGAATTCAAATTGACAACTAGAGAAAATCCAGACATTTCATTAATAGCAAAAAAATTTAATATGGACAAGACAGATGTTATTTTAACATTAGAATCTAATAAAATGCCTATATCTATTTATGATAAGGTTGATTCAGATAGTGATGAAGGAAGTATTGAAAGTAAATTAGAGTCCTCTTTTAATATAGAAAATTTCACTAATAGACTTGCGTTAAAAGAGTTAATAGAAAAACTAACGCCTAGAGAAAAAAGGATAATTATTTTAAGATACTTTTTAGGTAAAACTCAAAGTGAAGTGTCCAAAATGATGAAAGTGTCGCAAGTACAAGTATCGAGAATTGAAAGTAAAATATTAGAAAATTTAAAAAAGGAATTGTCACTGTAAAGATAAAAAAAGAAAATCATCAAACTGATTTTCTAAAAATTACATTTTAATTATTTTGTAAAGCTTTTGGTTGTTTTTTGTTTCCTAATTTAAAGCCAAAATTGCTTTTTTCCATGCTGTCTAAATTACTTTTTAAAGTTTCACCTTTAAAAGTATCAATATTTTTTTTGAAGTTGAATTTTTTTGATTTTTTCATACTGTCAGTGTTTGTTATGTCAGTTGAAACATCTTTTTTGGCTTCATCATTTTTTTCATTATTTAAAGCATTATCAATTTTTTCGTCAATTATTTTTTCAACATTTAAATTAGTATTACCCAAATTAGAATTTGTTTGTCCGTTTAAATAATTAAATCTGTTTGCACCTAATACGCCGTTGTTAAGATTCGCAGTATTAAAAAACGTATCAGTGTTTCTTGGCATTGTTTGCATTGTGTCAATGTTACTTTTTAATATAGGGTTATCATAGGTATCAATATTTCTTACCTTATTTTTATCATTATCTAAATTTTCTAAAGTCATAATACCATTTTGTTTATTTGAATCTTTGACTTCATCATTAGTTAAATCTTCTGGCAATAATTCAGTTGCTAATTTAGTATCGTCAGTTTTATTTATTTCTTTATTTGAACTTTCTAAATTCATATTTATTTTTTGTTCATTTTTTTTATCGGTTATCTTATTGGTTGTATTTAGACTTTCATTAATTAAGTTTTCATTTTTTAAGTTAGTATTTTGTTCTAATTCAGTATTAGACTCAGAAAAGTCATTATTTATATTGTTATCAGTTGAATTTATATCATTGTTAAAAGAATTCATATTATTATCGTTGTTTTCATCTACTTTTTCATAAGGGGTAGGTATCATATCTGGATTGTAATACAAATTTGGATATCTGATCATTGAAAACATGAAATAGCCATCTCTTATTCGTGGAGACAAATAGTATGTGTAGAATGGTGAGTTTAATATAGTATCTTCATTTTGTTTTATTGAACGAATTTGTTCTCTCAATAAATTTTGATTTTCAAATAATTGATTTTTTTCTTCGTCAGTTAAAGTGATTTCTTCTGACAATAATTTTTCAATGAGTTCATTTTGTGCTTTTTCTAAAGATTCTAAACATTCAAGACAACTAGTATAATTATCTGCTAAAGAATTAAAGGGTGTTAGGGTTGTGTTTGAATTTTCATAAGCATTTTGTGTAGTCTCTTCAGCGTAGGTTTTATTTATACCATTTATTGCAAAAGTAGAACCACCTAAAGCCAAAAGCGAACCGCTAATAATTAATGTTTTTGTTAATTTGTTCATAATATCCTCCGCAAATATTTTGTGCTAAACTATAAATAATATTTATTAAAAAATAAAAAAAATAAATTAAAAATATTTAAAACATTGAAAATTTATAAAATAATTTAAAATTATAATAAAAAAAGTTGATTTAATAATAATTTTATTTAATTTGTCAAAAATATCATAAATGAGGTATTTATGAATGAACTAAAAAGAAATCAACATTACAATGCGTATGTGGAAGCAAAATTGCCTAAAACTCATTTTATATCAAGTTTGTCTAAAGCATTTTTAGTGGGTGGTATAATATGCGCTTTTGGTCAATTATTTTTTGACTTATATAGTTATTTTTTTCCAAACCTTAGTGAAAGCGAAATCAGTGCCTGTATGCTTATAACTATAATTGTAATAACTCAATTTTTAACTGCAATAGGAGTTTACGACAAAATTGGCGCATTTGGTGGAGCAGGTAGTGTTATACCTATAACCGGATATGCTAACTCAATGTGTTCGCCTGCGCTTGAATTCAAAAGAGAAGGCATTATATATGGCATTTGCGTAAAAATATTTACCATAGCAGGACCGGTTATTGTAGTAGGTATCGTCGGGTCAGTAATTGTAGGCCTAATTTATTTTATAATTTAAGGAGAAATATGGCTATAAATAAACAAACTATAATATTAAAAAATAAACCTAGGATAATAGGACATTTTTCTATGGTGGGCCCGATGGAAGGGAAAGGTCCATTAAAAGATTATTTTGATTATATAGTAAAAGATGATTTAATGAAGCAAGCCTCATACGAAAAAAGTGAGCGAACAATGCTAGAACATATCATTTTTGGAGCTATTGATAAAGCGGGCTATAAAATAGATGATATTGAAGCTATGCTAGGCGGAGATTTGTTAAATCAGATTGTCACATCATCGTTTACAGCAAGAAAATTTAAAATTACTTTTATAGGATTATATTCTGCATGTGCTACAATGGCTGAAAGTTTGGCATTAGGTGCAATACTAGTTGACAATAAGGTCTTTAAAAATGTGGTAGCTGGTACATGTTCACACTTTTCATCGGCAGAAAGACAATACAGATTCCCTTTAGAATTAGGAAACCAGCGACCTCCCACATCACAATGGACAGTTACAGGTGGCGGAGCAACAGTGTTATCTGAAACAGGTAGCAATATAGCAATAACTGCTGTAACATTTGGAAAGGTTGTGGATTTTGGCATAAAAGATGTTAACAATATGGGTGGAGCAATGGCACCTGCTGCATGCGATACAATACTAGCACATTTAAAGAATACTAAAACAAATGTAGATGATTATGATTTAATAGCAACAGGGGACTTGGGTAAATTAGGAAGTGAAATTTTGGTTGACTTATTAGAAAGAGAAAATATTATTTTAGGACAAAATTATTCAGATTGTGGTTGCCTGATTTTTGATAAAACAGAACGCGTGTTTATGGGTGGAAGCGGTAGCGGTTGTAGCGCAAGCGTTTTAAATTCGTATATCTTAAAAAAATTAGAAGCTGGAAATTTTAAAAAAGTAATGTTGGTGGCAACAGGCGCGTTAATGTCAACGACTACAAGTCAACAAGGAGAGACTATCCCAGGAATTGCACACGCGATAACTATAGAGAGGCTTTAATATGGAATTTAATTTATATGATTATTTAATAAGTTTTTTAATAGGTGGAATTATCTGTACATTAGGTCAAATTTTAGTAATACGAACAAAAATTACTACTTCTAGAATTTTAGTATTGTTTTTATGTATAGGAATTATTTTGGAAGCGGTAGGAGTTTATCCTCCATTTCGTGAATTTGCAAAAGCAGGGGCGAGTGTACCTATAATAGGTTTTGGAGCAAGTTTAGCACGAGGAGCAATTGAAGGAGCGCAAACATCAGGACTTTTGGGTGCATTAAGCGGAGGATTAAAATCCGCTTCTGGTGGTATTGCTGCAAGTGTATTTTTTGCATTTATATTAGCATTAATATTTAGTAGTCATTCGAAAAAAAATTAAAATTATAAAAATATATAAGAATTGCAATATTTTGCACGTTTTTTGCGTATATTTTAATAATTTTGCTATTTTTTTAACATATTTTAATGTTTTTTTGCATTTTTTAAACAATTAAATTTTATCATTAATTAAAAGATATTTTAATCTTAATTAATATTTGAAAAATATTTTTATAAGTTTAAATAAAATGTTATTTAAAAATTATTTCCAATGTGATATAATCATATTATGAGAATTATTTCAGGAAAGTATAGAGGAAAAGTATTAAAAGAATTTGAACTAAACTCAACAAAGCCTACACTTGATAGGGTAAGGGAAGCGATTTTTGATAGTATTCAGTTTGAAATAAGAAAAGCTAAAGTGCTTGATTTATTTTCAGGAACGGGTGCAATGGGAATTGAAGCAATTAGCCGTGATGCTGAGTTTGTTGTAATGATTGATAACAACAATAAAGCAATAGATATTATCAAAAAGAATTTAGTTGGAATAGATGGAAATTATAAGGTATATTTTGATGATGCTTTAAGTTTTTTAAAAAACACAAATGAACAATTTGATATTATATTTTTAGATCCACCTTATAACTCTGATTATTATGTAAAGTGTATTAATGAAATTTTGTCAAAAAATTTGCTTTTACCTAATGGTAAGTTGATAATTGAAAAATCTAAAGAAAATAAATTGTTATTTGACACAACGAAATTTAATGTAAAAACTAAACATTATGGAAAGGTTGAGGTTTTAATATGTACAAAAGATTAAGCAAAATGATAGTAATTGATGATTTGACTGATTTTAATATTTTACATATACTTGAGTGCGGACAAATATTTAGGTATTCAATAGATGGAGAAAATGCTGTAATTTATTCTAAAGATATTAAAATAGAAGTAAAAAAAGTAGAAGATACTGTGCAAATTATTTCAAATGATTTAGATTATGCGGAAAATTTTTTTGATTTAAAGACAAATTACAAAAAAATAAAAAATTTTTTGAATTCTTTTGAAATTTTGTCGTCCGCTATTAAATTTGGATATGGCATAAGAATACTCAATAATGATTTATTTGAAATGATTGTTGAGTTTATTATATCAGCTAATAACAATATACCTAGAATTAAAAAATCTATTGAATATCTATGTGAACATTTCGGAAAAAATTTAGGTGATTATTATGCTTTTCCTAGTTTGCTTGATTTAAAAAAAGCAAGTGTCGAAGATTATAAAAAGGCGGGATTAGGATATAGAGCAGAACAGTTATTTGATACAATAAATAAACTTAGTCAAACAGATTTAGATGCGTTTTATGAAAAAAGTAATGATAATAAACGAAAGTTTCTCTTATCATTAAAGGGCATAGGGCCTAAAGTTTGTAATTGCATTATGTTGTTTGCTTGCCATGATACAGAGTCTTTTCCTGTTGATACTTGGATTAAAAAAGTCTATAATGATATAACAAAAGAAAATGAAAATAATGCAAAAATAATTGAAAGAAAGTTAAAAGATATGTTTAAAGATTACTCTGGTTATGCTCAACAATACTTTTTTTATTATTATAGAGAAAATTTTAAAGGTTGATTTTATTATCAATTTTGTTTGATTTATATTTATTTAATTTACAAATTATAGACAATATAATTAAAATTGTTCCTATTAATCTGTAATATATTTTTGTAGGTAAAAAAAGGCTATTAAAAAGTATTAATATACCACATATCAAATAACCTTTACTTTTTGATTCGCTTATAATATTTGATAATATTAATTTTAACTTTGAAGTTTTAGTTATGGTGTTTTCTATCTTTTTAGGCAACTTATTTTTTTCAACACATAAATCATATAAATCTATTTTGTCATATATATTAATTGCAAGATTTTCTATAAAATTTACACTTTTTAATGCTTTTTTATCAAAATTAATGCAGAAAATAGTCAAATTTTTACAATTTTTATAATTTCTTGTTAAATTAATCATTGTTTGTTGATTTATTTCATTTTCTGTATATGATATTACTTTATCATTTGAATTTTTTAAACATTTAGTTTTTTTATCTAAAACATAATTGTTCGAAAATAAAGATTGTAAAAATTCTAACTGTTCATAATCTGTCATTAAACTAAAAGATAGTGCTAGAGAATCTATTTCAGAACATCTTTTTAAAGTTAAACTTTTTTTAAAATTTTTTTTGTCAGTTAAAATTTTGATTATACTTACCGTTAAAAATGTTATTAATCCGGATATAATAATATTTAAGGCTAGACTGCCAATATAAAATGCTAGCGATAAAAAAGCAAGAGTAAATATTGAAAATATTAGAAATATTAAATCTGATATTATTGAAAATTTTGATTTATTCATATTGTCCTCGCATTTATTATTGACAGCGTGTATTTTTTTAGTCAAATTCGATTAATCTATTTTTATATTATAATTTTTATTGGTTTTATTGATTGACAATAGTTTTGTTTTTAATATTATAAAAATTTAATTGATGTATTTAAGTTCGTTTTATTGCATTAAAAATCTTTGATTAGGGCTTTACACTATAATTATGCTATGTCACTATATTGTAATTCTATATTATCATTATTTGTCGTTGAAATACATCAATTATAGTGTTTTACTGTCATATATATTGTGTTTGTAAAAATAAAATTACATCTTAAAATTTAGAAATATTCAAAATTCTTACATTTAAAAAATTGATACAATTCAAAAGTATCATTAAGTAAAGTTAAATAAGTCGAGATTACTTAAATTTTTAAAATGATTTTATTTGTTAAATTTATTTTTATTAATATTTTGATTAGTTATGTAATTGTAAATCTATTTTGATTTTTATTTATTGACAAAAATTTATCATTTTTATAAAATATAGAAATGAGATATGTTGTTGAATCACTTGAAGATACAAAAAAAATAGCAATAGAATTTGCCCACAAAATAAAAAAAGGGGACTTAATTAAGTTCTATGGCGATTTGGGGGCTGGAAAAACTACTTTTATAGCATTTGTTTTAAAAGAATTGGGTGTAAATACGCTTGTTACAAGTCCTACATTTTCTTTATTAAAATCTTATAAAACTAACGAATTCGAAATTGCACATTTTGATATGTACAGAATTAACACAGAAGAGGCAATTGAAGCGGGCTTTGATGAAATTTTAAATGACCCTAACATTGTAAAATTCGTAGAATGGCCGGACAATGTGGTCGGATTGTATCAAGACAATTTTTATAAAGTAAAAATTTCATTTGAACTTGAAAAAAGGGTTATCGAAATATGAACATTTTAGTTGCGAATACTTGTAATAAAGTTTTGCAAGTGGCTTTAAAAAAAGAAGACAAAGAATTTTTATATAGCTATCAAACTTCAAAACACAATGAGTGTTTGTTAGATTTAATAGAAAAAATTTTAACAGATTCAAA
>CASFFI010000037.1 GCA_949293925.1 uncultured Christensenella sp.
ATGGCATATTTTTTTCTAAAAGCAAAAAATCTAAATAATAATCCGATTGAACTCCAGAGCCTAAGCCCATCATCCATAGGAAGGAAAAGAGTTATAATTATTACCGCCCAGCCAATTAAAATATACCATTTATAAGGAAGATTAGTATAAACAAATATTAAGGCACCAGCAAGACCAATAACCAAAAGAATTAAATCACCCCAAGTGAAACCCTTAGCAATTTCAGATTTAACTCTAGTTCTTCCCGGAATATATCTAAGCATACTACCCCCTTTTAATTCTTTTTATTCATTTCTGCTACTGTTTTTCTGATTATTTCTTCTGCTTGTTGGTCAGTCAATACTGTTGTACTGCCACTTCCAGATAATTTATTTGCCACATCTTTAACTTTACTTTCAAGACTATTTTTCATATTTTCGCTATCAGTTTTTAATTTACTAATTTCATTATTAAACTCTCTTATATCATTTTTAATATCCAACTCTTTGTTTGATAAAACTTTGTTAATGCTACTCTGTAACTGATCCGCAATATTTTGGTGACCAGATTTTCCTAAAGACACTAATATTTTATTTAAATCATCCATACTGCCATTTTTAGCTCTTTGTATTGCCAAATATATAGTGTTCTTGGTAGGAGCAACTCCCCTTCTTCCGCTTGCACTAACAGCTAAGCCCATTGCTTTATCTAAATTTTCCATATCTTTAAAATTATTAGTTACATTGATAACATTATTATTTTCTTGTTGCAAACTTGGATTGCTTTCAACTACAGTTTTGGCAAATTGAGAATTTAAAATATCATTTTGATTAGTGTTCATAGCTTGTTTATACAAATTATATCTAGATATTGCTTGTTCCCTTCTTGCTTCTTTTTTCTCTTTACCAAATAAAGGTATGTTCTGTTTAAAAGTTTCGGCTGCTGCAAAATCTGCATTACTTCCATGTTTAACTGCCTTGTCTATTAGTTTGTTATATTTTCTTTCCGATTTAGTTTTATATTTATTATAAACATTTTCAGATGATGTTTTTGTTGCATCACCAACTTGTTTGAATTTTCCTGCCACGTCTACGCCTGTTGCTTTATTAATCAATGAATTTGTACCTTTAAATACATTGGCACCCAACTGCTTAAACGCTCCTCCTACTCCGCCTGATTTTCCTCCAGCAATCATAGAAGCTCCTAATGTAGCTCCACCTGTAGCAATACCTGCGGCTATTCCAACACCTGTTGCAATTGTTTTTCTAACAGCAGAACCTATAGTATTTAAATTTGTTTTGCCTTCATCGTAAGCATTTGCTCCACCAATCCAATTGCTAACGTTAGTTATAAGTCCTTTTACAGCCAACAAGCCGGTTATAAACACAACAAGTGTAATTATAGCATTTAAAAAATTATTGCTAACCCATTCAATATCTGTAAAAATACCCCAAATTGACATATAAACGTTTAACACTATTACAGAAGAATATGCCATAATAACATTTGAAACAAAATCCTTTGTCCAAGAAGACATAGCTGATCCACCATCAATTGCTGACATAGTCAAAGGTACAGGACTTAGGGCATAATCAAATATTAATATAAACATTCTTTTCATAACACCAAAAGTTATCAAAAGTAAAGCATACAATAAAAATGCTCCTACAATAATACCTAAAAACCAGTTGGTTGCAGATTTACTAAAGAAACATGTATAATATTTATCTTCTGACAATATGTCTATAACTGATAAAGATGAATCAAATGTTATTTCTCCATTATTTATTTGACCATAATCATTTACAAAATCTTTTAAATCTGTTTGATTATCATTTAATTGAACCGATATTTTAAAAGATTTGCCAGGATTTGCTTCAAAATATTGTTTAAAACCATCTGAAACAGCGGTAAGTAAAACATTTTTAAAATTATCTATTCCTAATACATTATTAATTCTTATATATACATTTTCGCCCAAATAATTTATAAAACTTTCAAATCCTGCATGGAATTGTTCAGTATACTCATTTACCATATAGCTTCCAAAATTAAAAGCAGTGTTTAACAATTCTCCTAATCCCAAATTCCCAGAAATATAATCCATATATTTTGAAAGACCCACTTTGGAAAATTCATTTTGGAAATAAGTTCTTGGTTCAGAAGCTGTCCAATAAGTATCATCTATAGTTAAAAATGTAGGATAATAATAATTTTGTATATCTTTATAAAACATAGATATATAATTATCAAAATTACAAAAACTTGGAATATAATAAATTTCTGTTAAATTAGAATTCGTATATCCGGAGTCTGAATAGTATGAATAATTTGTTTTTTCACTTACTACTTTATCATCAATTTCATGTATTGATATAGATGGTTGAGTTGAATCAACAAATATTAATTCATTTTCAATTAGTTCACTTAAATTATTATCAAATATTTGATCATTTCTATTTTGTAAATAATAATCATATAAATTTACAAATTGATTTCCCTCTGCTTGTACTCCTTCTTGTTTATAACCATAGAATTCCATAACATCTGCAAAGCCTTCATTTTTCCCTTTTACTTCAGTCCCCATATACCAATTAACCATTCGAGAAGCGTCATCATCATACCCCTCATTTTGTAAAATAGATATATAATCAGATCCATCATAAACCCCTCTATATAAGGTTGATATAATGGATACGCTATCTCCATTTGTAGCACCATTTACAGCTCTTAATAAGATATTCCCAAACCACACACCAAAAATACAAACAATAGGAACGAATATAAACCCAGCAAGTCCTTTCACTGCTCCTGAAACTATCACATTCCAAGGTTTTGATTCTGAAGCGTATTGGTTTTTTATAATAGAAATTATAGTAAATATAATTAACAATAATATTCCCAACATAATTAATGATGTTAAAACATTTCTAACTGCATTTGTTGAAAATAATTGTATAATTAAATCATCTTTTATAATATCTGGAACATCTTCTCTTAAAAAACCACCTACTTTATCAACATTTATAGTATTATTTGAAATTCCTGCAAATGTTTTAAATAAATCTATCATTGTATTACATAAACCAGCTATAGCACTAAATATAGCCTTAAAAAAGGATCCAAGTAAATTTCCAAAAAATCCAGCTAAATCTTTATAATTGAGTTTTGGGCTATATAAAAACATAATATTCCCCCCTACCAACTTAATACAAGTTGTAAATTGTTTATTTTTATGTTCTGTGATATACTTATGTATAAAGAAATTCTATAAAAATTATTGATATTTTCATTATTTTTAATTAAATAAATATATTCATTTAATGTGTAGATATTGATAGTATTAATTTTTAAATCAAAGATTTCATTTTCATACAAATTATCTTCTAAGCTATTTGATTCATTTAATTTATCTAAAACTCTTTTAATTGCAGTCCCAAAAGATGTGTTACTGCCAAATACATCATTTTTTAGAATATCTATTCCAGAATCAATATTATTTTTATAACACATTTCTTCTAAAAGATTGATATCTGTTTCAAAAATATAAGTTGATACGTTGCCTTCTTTTAATTCATAAGGCAAAAAAATTCTTTCTAATGATTTACTAGCCTCAATCCAATGTTCACGATTTTTCAAATCATTTGGTATTTCAATAATTGTTTTATATCGATTAACACCATGCTGATCCTCTTCTTGAGGATATAAATTTAATTGTATATTTGTATAATCATCATCTGTGCTTTGACTACCAAAAATAGGATTTTGTTGCAACCACAATAATGGTTTACCACTGCCTAAATAATTAGCTGTTGAAAAGAATACTACACTTAATATTACAATTGAAACAATTGAAATAATTAATCTAGACATACTATTAATTGCTTTGCTTCTTTGATCAGTTCCATCTGAAACCCCAATTTTAACACCTAAAACTATAGCATAAATTCCTGCTACTGCTGTTAAAACTATCAAAAACGGTATTGCAAAATCATTCATATTTTTTGCAAATTCATTAATCCATTCAATTTCTAAATTAAAATACCCCATTAATTACCCCAGATTTATATTTATTATATCTAAAAATTTATATTTTTTACAAACATTTTCGACAAATTATTAAATAAATCTATAATTAATAGAAATAAATACCACTGATGTTTTAAATGCAAACTTGTAATTCATTAAAGCGAGAATATAAATAAAATCTTTGTGTTTATACATGAAATTATAATAATTTTTATTTTGCACAAGAATACTAACAAAATATAAAAGCAATAAAAATACAATCTAACAAATTAATACAACATACTTTACTTAAAAACAAATTTTTGAAATAGTCTTGAAATTTATATAAATTATGCTATAATGTTTCTCGAGGAAAGTTATGAAAGTTCAATGGATTGTTGATTTGGGTGAAAATTTAAAGGAATATGCAATACCTTTTTTGATTTTGTTAACATTATTTTGTGCCGGGTGTATTTTGGTTGCAGGCATTAAAATGACTTTTGCAAAATCAAAAGACGATAAAAATAGATTTATTAATAATTTTATTCACATTATTGTTTCATACATAGTTATCATTGTAATATGCGTCTTGTTATTTTCAATTCTTTCATATTTTGCAAATGGTGACTTTATAGCATGGGTAAGAAGTTATCCACTATTTAAAAGTTAAAAAAAGACTGATTAATTCAGTCTTTTTTTGAAAAAAAATATGCCCTTAGGCATATTTTTTAACCTAATACATTTTTATCTGTATCAACAACTTTTTCTAAAATACTAGGTAATGAGAACAATAAAATTACCATTATTATAGTAACAACAAGTGCTATAATAATATAAATTAATTTTTTTTGTGCTTCTTGCCTTGCTTCTGCATTTTCAGCAGTAGCAAGTTTTACACCTACATATATTGCATAGAACGCAGCCACAGCAGCAACTACTATCAAAATTGGTACTACAAAAGTTTTCAACCAATTAACTAAATTTGTAACCCAATCAGGCACCATAAATGTATTTAAAAGCAATGACATATAATTTACCCCCATATCAAATATTATTTGACTATATTGAATAATTTATCAAATTGATTTTTAAAAATCAACTAATTTATACATATTTTTTATTATTTTTCAAATTTTATTTTTAATACAATTTTTAAAAAAAACATCTTTATTTATCAGTAAAAAATATAATTTAATTATAAAATTAATTTTTAATGCTTCAAACTTATAAATTAAAGATAAATAATTAAATTTATAGATTAAAATTTATTAAAACTTTATTTTCTATTTTAAAAATTTAAAAAATAGTTAATTATTATAGGTCATATATGAAATAAAAAATATTTATTAAAACCCCCAATTTTAATTTACTATTATGAAAGTATTTTGTATAATTATATTGATAAAAAATTAAATAAAATTTGAGGTTTGTATGAAAAAATTAGGTAGAAAATTATTAATTTTTGCAATTGCGTCAATATTTTTATACATCATATCTGTAGTTTTAAGTGCAGTATGGCTTAGTGATAATCTTTCTAGTGCAGATTTTTGGCTTACTGCTGAAACTTATACTAACTCAACTACTCTTATGATATTTGGTCTTGCAGAAGCAATTTTGGTTGTAATAATATTATATAGACTAGCGGAAGGCAAGGGCAAAGGTTCTTCAAATGTCGGCTCTGGTAAAGATAAAAGAGGAAACACTGTTGAACAATATTTTAGTGATGATTTTGTTTCATTAAAAGACCTAAAAACAAAATCCATTTTTAACTTTTGTACATTTAAAAATTTAAAAAATGTTAAAAAAGATGGCGTATTAGTTCGTGCTGAAAAGAAAAATCAAGATATGGAAATTAATTTTATTAAGCCAATTCATACTCTAATTGTTGGTACAACTTCATCTGGTAAATCTACTAAATTTATCGAACCTACTTTACAGATAATGTCAAGGACCGCATCTAAACCTTCATTTGTAATAACCGACCCAAAAGGTGAATTATATGACCACCATTGTGTAATGCTTAAAAACCAGGGATACAACATTAAAGTATTAGACTTAAGAAACCCATTTGGTTCAATAAAATGGAATCCGCTTGCTTATACTTATGATAACTATCACAGAAGTTTTCAACTTGAAAACGAGGTTAAAATTCACGAGGCTGGTGATGACCCAAAGAGTTTTAAATTAGTTGTTGAAACTGAGTTTGACTACAAGATGGACAATTGGTTTGAATTCAATGGTGTAGCATATAATAATCGTAATTCTCTTACACGAGATTTGGAAGTTATAAAGCAACAACTACAAACACAAGCAATTGCCGATATTCGAGATTGCGTATTAGCACTTGCTCCAGTTGAAAACCAAAATGACCAATCGTGGGAAAAAACAGCACAAAATCTTTTACAAGCAATAATGATTGCAATGCTTGAAGATAGTTTTGACCCTAGACTTAGTATGAA
>CASFFI010000038.1 GCA_949293925.1 uncultured Christensenella sp.
TGCTATTCAATTAGCAGATAGATTAAAAAGACATAAGATTTTAACAAATATTATAAGTTGTCCTGTTCTTAGTTTATTTGATATTAAAGATTTGCCTTGTAAAAATAATATGAAAAATATAGCAATTAGTTATGGTACAGGTTGGGCTTTTTTAAAGCACATAAGAAATGTTTTCTTAATATCGAATTCCAATTTTGGAAAATCTGGCAAAGAAGAAGATGTTTTAAAATTCCTAGGTTTAGATGTTGATAGCATAGAAGATAAAATAATGAAGTATTTAGGTAAATAATATATTTTTATTTTATCAAGTATCAAAAATATATAAAAGTTTATAAATGATTGTAAATAATCAAATTGAATAACATAAATGTTATATTATAATCAAAAAAGATTAACTGATGTTAATCTTTTTTCGTTTGTAGATTATTATCTACTTTATCTAGGTGTAGTCCTAGCAACCTGTCTTGAAAAGCCAAGACTATTTTTATCGGAAAATTTATTTCCGATACTATATATTCTGCAGTATATTATATTTTATTCATTAAATTTAGAATTTTTTATAATTTTTATTTTATTTATATATTTTTTCAATAAATATTAACATAATACTTTCTGTTTGAGTTCTTTATATACCTAATTAAATTATTATATTAATTTTTAAATTCATCATTTTTTGCTTTATAACTTTTTCGCAAATCTATAGAATCCTGTTCAGATTTTTGTAATAACTTATCTAGATTTTTACTATTAACTTTTTTCAAAAGTGCAAATCTATTTTCCTTTAATACATATTCTTTATAGTTCATAGTTGGGTCAAAACTATCTAGTTGCATTGGATTATTTAGTCTTGGGTCATATCTAAATAATGTATTGTAACCCGATTTAACAGATTCAAAACTATGATTTTGACTAAAACGCATATCATAGCCGTGGTTTATACAAGGAGCATATGCTAGTATAATGCTTGGTCCATTATAACTTTCCGCTTCAGCAAATGCTTTGACTGCTTGATCTGGATTTGCACCCATTGCAACATGTGCACAATATACATCTTTATATGTCATTGCCATAGATAAAATATCTTTTTTTCTGGTTGTTTTTCCTGTTATATTAAATTTGGCAGTTGCACCTCTTGGAGTTGATTTTGATGCTTGCCCACCAGTATTTGAATATACTTCAGTATCTAAAATAAGTATGTTTACATTTTCTTTTGTTGAAATAATGTGGTCTAATCCTCCAAATCCTATGTCATAAGCCCAACCATCACCACCAATAATCCATATACTTGGACTAATAATTAATCGCAAGTTATCAAAAACTATTTTATCTTGTGCTTTTATTTTGTACCTTTTTTTGTAATTATTTAATTTAATCGTTAAGGCTCTATTGTATTCATGATTTTCGTTGTCTTCAATAAATGGAGTTATCATCTTTTTTATAGTTGAACTTAATTTTGCTTGTTTTAATTCATTTATAAAATTTTGTCTTGTTTGTTTTAGGGCAACTGACATTTCAAATCCAAATTCAGCATTGTCTTCAAATAGGCTGTTAGCCCACGAAGGCCCTAAACCGTCCTTATCTTTTGCATAAGGTGAAGTAGGGAAGGTAGCACCATATATTGATGAACAACCTGTTGCATTTGCTATCAACATTCTGTCACCAAAAAGTTGTGTTGCTAGTTTTATGTATGCTGTTTCTCCACAGCCAGCACAGGCTCCTGAAAATTCAAAATATGGTTGTTTGAATTGCACTCCTTTACAAGTGTTTATTGGGAATGGATATACTTTATCTAGTGTTTTTTCGTATTCACAATTTGATATTTCAGTCTGTCTGTGTATTGAGTCAGTTGTCATTCTTATTGCTTTTTCTTTTACCGGACATACTTCACTGCATACTCCACAACCTGTGCAATCAAGTGGATTTACTTGTATTCTATATCTATTGCCTGTGATAAACGCTCTTGCACTTTTAAAGGTCTTTGGTACTTTTTTGTTTTCATCAAATAATGTTGGTCGTAAGCACGCGTGTGGACACATAAGTGTGCATCTTCCGCATTGAATACATTTTTCAGGTATCCATTCAGGCAATTCATCTGTAATTCCTCGCTTTTCTAATTTTGACGTGTCAGTTGGCATACTTCCGTCTTTTGAAAATTTAGATACAGGTATTTCATCGCCGTGCTTTTCCATAATTGGTTTTATAATATCATCATAATATGGATTTATATCTAATTGACATACGCTATGAGTTTGTGTGGTTAATTTATTTGTGTCAATTTCTTTTATGTTTTTATCTACATCTTTAAGTGCTTTCAAATTGCAATTTATAATTTTATCGCCTTTATTTGCAAACATTGTTTTAATGCTGTGTTCTAATTCATCTAATGCGTATGAATAGTCAACAATTTTAGAAACTTTAAAAAATCCTAATGCACA
>CASFFI010000039.1 GCA_949293925.1 uncultured Christensenella sp.
GAAAATACTGTAACTATTGCAACTGCTTTAAATATTTTTTTCATAAATTGTCCAAAATATTATATTTTCACTATTTTTCAAATATGCACATATATAATATTGGGATTGTATTTTAATGTTATGAATAAAATTTGTAGAAGCAATATTTACTATCAAATAGATGATGAGAAGGTTGAAGATTTATTACAAAAATTTAAAACAAAAAAAGAATTTATAATCTGTGATGAAAATATACACAGGGGAAGTGTGGTAATAATCAAAAGAAATTTTTCAAATCAATATGTAGTTAAAGCAATGGATACTATATCTAGCATTGCCAAAAAATTTAATGTGTCTGAAGATAAAATAAAATCAATAAATGGATTAAAAGATAACAGATTATTTATCGGTCAAATTTTAGTCTTTTAAAAGTAAATTATGAAAAATAACTTAAAACTATCATTATATAAATATATTTATCTTAAATGTTAAAGTGTTGATTTTTACTATTCTATTAACAAAAAATTCAAGTAGTATTGCTTGTTGTAAAATATACTTGTCCAAAATATTTTAAACTTAACAATAAGAAAAATTTGTTAATAATTGGTGTTGAAGAAAGAATAAATGTATAAAAAAGTGAAATTGAATTTTCTTTCAAAAATTTTGCTTTCTACTTAATATATTTAATTTTTATAATGTAAGATATATTGACAGTTATGACTTTTTAGTCGATATCTAAAGTTTGTCTATTAAAAAGTGAATCTTGAAAAAATTGTTCTATTGACATATTAAATCCATCTGCAATTTTAGCAATTGTTGATAATTTAATATCTTGATTTCTTTCATCAATAATATTTTTTAAAGTTTGTTCAGGCATAACAATCTTCTGGCAAAGCCTATACCTTGTCATATTGTTTTTGATTAATAAATCACTAATTCTTAAAGCAACAGCCCTTTGTAATTTCATAAATATTTCTCCGTTGAATTAGTTTATCTCTAACTTTTTGGAAAAATACTCAACTGCAGGGTGGCAAAATTTAAAAAATATGTTATAATTATTACTAAATATCAGGATTTCGTGCAAGTATCTTAAACTTGTAATTTGGTAAGCTGTAATTTAGGAGTGTTTATGAAAGAAAAGATTGTGTGTTTTGCGGGTCATAGATATGATTTTCAAAATGTTGGGATTAAAGATAAGTTAAAAGATGAAATTGTAAAACTTATAAATAAGGGTTATACTACTTTTTTTGATGGGGGAAAAGGCTTTTTCGATACATTAAGTGCAAGTATTGTAATTGAATTAAAAAAAGAGTATCCACAGATTAAGATTTATAGAATACTAACTTACTATCATCACAATAAAGACAAATGGAAATTACCGTCATGTTATGATGGCTCTATAATGCCAGATATTGAAGAATGTCATCCTAAGATAAAAATTACTAAAAGAAATGAGTGGATTGTTGATAATAGCAATATTATAGTTTGTCATATTTGTGAAACATATAAAAGAGGGGCTTATAATACATTGAAATATGCTAAAAAGGTAAATAAACCAATTATCTATATTTAATTCACAATTTTTAAATGAAAATATTTTTACATAGCAAACAAGATAGTGTAATTATAATTCATTATTTATAATAAAATAATATTAAAAATTTATTTTTTTAGTCTAATTTACAGTTAATAAAAAAACTCTACTAATTGTAGAGTTCTTTTAGTTTTCTTTTCTAGTTTTAACTAGTTTTAAAATGATACAAAATTATTTTTAATTCTTTTCGTTTTTAGAATTATCATTTTTTCTTTTTTTGTACATTTCTTGTTCGATTTCTTGGATATATTCGTCTGATGATACTATGTTTATATCATTTTTTATCGAAGATATTTGTTTTCCAAGTCTATTTATTTTTCTGTTTATAGATTTGTTTGTTTTAGTTAATTCTTCTGCTTGTTTTATTTTCTCAACATTTCTTGACATCTTTAATTCTCGAATCTTTGAAATATTTGATTTGTATTCATTTTCTGTTTCTAAGCGTTTGTTTTCAAGATTTGTTAATTTTTCTTTTAACTCTTTTAATTCTTTATTTCTTTCAATATTTGCATCATAAGCATATAATTGTCTTGCATTTGCTATTTTATTTGATTTATCTGAAGATACTTTTCTTTTTGGCAATTTTATATCAACTCGTCTTAAAACTACGCCGACTATTGCTATGAGTATTGCTAAAACTGTTACTATACTTGTGAAATACAACCAATTAAATTCAAATCCATTATTTGTTTCATCGGCTGTTTCTTCATTCTCCTCATCTTCAATAGGTGCAGGTACAGTGAAATTTAAAGTTGACTTATCTGATGTATTATTAAATATTTCTACTTGTGAATTAAATTCTTCTAATTTTGTTTCATAATCTTCTGCTTCGCTATCAAGTTTTTCAATAACAGGATTACTAAACATTACTGTTCCAGTAGTCGTCCCATCATTGTTGCCTAATGCAAAAACTAAATTTCCTGATAACTCTTCAGTTGAATGTATATACATTGTATATGTTGTCCAACCATCATCACTTTTTATTGCCTGTAATGAATTTTCAAAATTTGTAATAGATAAAGTGGCTCCATAAGGTTTATCAGTTTGTGAAGATAAATTTACAGTATGAACTTTAATTTTTATTATATAGTAAGCGTCTGCTTCAAATTTGAATGCTTGATTTGTTGTATAAGTGTAGTAAACATCTGAGTTTGATGTGATTACTAAAACCTTTGTTTCGCCTTCAATTTGAGGAATTTCTCCTACAATGTTTGAATTATTTTCTTTTGTTAAATCTACAATACCACTACCTACATTTGAACTCCCTTTAACGCTTTCACCTTTTAAATAAAGGCTGTTGTTAAAGTTGATATTGTTAGTAGTTGTTGCAAACATATCATCTAAATCAAATATTTTAGTATAATTATCTTCAACTACTCCATCAAAAGAAGTTGGGGCAGATGGAGAGTTGTATATTGCGTTATCAAAATATGCTGTTCCTGAAGTTGTTAAATTTTCACTGCCTAAACTAATTTTCATCTTTGCATCAATAGTTGCATGAGATGTATGCAAGTATATTTTAATGTTTTTCCAGTCAGTTGCTATTATATTTGATATAACTGCTAATACATTATCATCATCATCTACAATTTCAACTTTTACTCCGTTTGCAAGTGCAGATGTTTGAACATATATTGAAAATACATAATAACTATTAGCATCTAGTGTAATACTTGAACTAGTATATGATTGATATGTTTGTGTAATGTTGTGCATTACTAAAACATTATTTTTTTCATTTTGTATAGATGTGTATTCGTCAATTGCTCCTGGATTATAAATTGTTGCATAAGTTTCATTTAAACTGTCAAAATAGTCAGAATGTACAACACCAAACACTGTGTTTGTTTCGTTACCTGAATGAGTCCAAGAAGTTGGGGCATAAGGATAACTTACTTCAACTGTGCTTTGTGGTTCCATCAAATTAAAACCAGCATTTGCAAAATAATTGTCAGTAGTATAATCAGTTGTTAAATCTATCACAGCAGTAGTATCGTTATCTTTGTTAGCAGTAAAGGTTGTATTGTTAACTGCAGAAATTGTGAAATTAGTAAAGTATGCATTTAATAAAGATTTTGCTTCTTTTGTACCAATTGTCAAGTTAAAATAAATTTCTTTACTTTCCAAAGGATCTGTTTTTACATAGAATGAATATTCAACATAATTATTTCTTGACAAATTTGTGGTTTT
Organism: uncultured Christensenella sp.; assembly: GCA_949293925.1. GTDB lineage: Bacteria > Bacillota > Clostridia > Christensenellales > UBA1242 > CASFHD01. The sequence goes on from CASFFI010000039.1 coordinate 3,764, forward strand.
TGATGAAATTGTTAGTGTTTTTGTTTCAATGGCTTCATCGTCTGATTTTAAATTCAATGTTAGATTGCCAGAAACATAATCTGTAACTTTTACCATTATTGAATATTTATAAATTCTGTTAGGTTCAAGTGTGAATTTTGTACTATCAAAAGATGAATATCCAAGTGTTTTATTTATTACAGCCAAAGAGGTGGTGTTGTCATAACAGTTGTCAGTTCCTACTGACGCAATAGTTTTATCTCCAATAGTGATTGTACTATTTGTCATATCCATATAGTTATATAAGGTTGTGTTGTTATCAATATCACTATTTGATGCAACAGAGAATATCCTATCGCTTGAGTTTTGAAATTTATAATTTTTTATAACATTATCAACTAAATTAATATATCTATAATTTGCACCTTCATAATTGTTTCCAACTGCACTATAAATTGCAGAACTTGTGATTTGATAAGCACTGAGTTCATCAAAGAATACAATACCTTTTGCAAGATTAGAATTTGAACCTCCAAGATATAATTGAAGTGCAACATTTAACGAATCTTCATTGCTAGTAGAAATATAAAATGTATATAATGACCAATTAGATTGAGTATTTATATTTTCTATTCTAGAAATTATCTTGCTATCAGTCGTATCATAAAGATATACACTTGCAGACGGACTGTCCGACCAAACTGCTACAGATATTTTATAATGTCCACTTGCAGAAAGACTAATACTTGACGATTGGTAACCCATATAATTTGATGTGTTTTGTGAGTTAATCATTAATATATAGTTGTCATTACCATAAGATTTTGGATTTTTAATAGTCAAGTCATAGTCTGAAACTGCTCTATTTTGCCAAACGCTGTCCGATATGTTTATAACACCAGATAAAATATTTGAATTCTGTCTAAGTTCAGTATAACTGCTAGGTGCGAATGGATAACTAGAACTAGTGCTTGTGTCAAAACTATCATTTGATATGGTTATGCCACTTTGGTACGCATTCGCTTCAATGGTTTTTCCATTAAAAACAGGTAAATTGAATGCGAACAAACAAATAGCAATGATTGAAAGTATTAATAATGTAAATGTATTTTTTAATTTTTTTAAATTGCTCATATATTCCTCGTGTTGCCTAATTTTACCAAGACATTTTAACATAACTTTATAAAAATTGCAAATAAAATCCCGTATCTTGTACACAATAATTTAATGAAAAAAGTTAAATTTAGATATATTTTGATATGGGGTGCTGTAATTGGCATTATAAATGGATTTTTAGGTGGTGGGGGTGGAATGATTGTTGTGCCACTTTTAAATAAGCTATTTGGTTTTCAACAAAAAGAAGCACAAGCTACTGCCATTTTTGTTATTTTACCTATTAGTATTGCTAGCTCAATAATCTATTTGAAACACAATACTGTGGATTTTGGCGCAGAATGGGGAGTACTGTTGGGGGTAATTGCCGGTGGAGTTATTGGAAGCCTTTTACTTTCAAAATTGAGTAATGTAATAATTAAATTTATTTTTACAACTTTAATGATTTTAGCTGGTATCAGTCTTTTGATTTTTTAGGAGTGTATATGTTTTGGGAAATTATAATCGGACTAGTAGGCGGTACTGTTGGTGGTATGGGTATGGGTGGAGGAACTCTTTTAATACCACTTTTAACTTTATTTTTAGGTTTTACTCAAATAAAAGCACAAGGTATAAATTTGATAGCGTTTATACCTATGAGCATTATTGCCATAATTATTAATTTTAAAAATCATTTGGTAAATTTTAAAAAGACTTGGGGTTTAGCATTAATTGGTGCAATCTTTAGTTTTTTGTCAGCAATTCTTGCAAACCATATTGATGGTTCAATACTTAAAAAAATATTTGCTGTATTTTTAATCTGTCTTGGCATCTGGCAATTTATTGAAAGTGTTAAATTAAAAAATAGATCAAAGAAAAAATCTGAATAAATTCGACAATATGTGTCAAAATATTTTAAGGAGTATGTATGGAAAGTAGAGGAATAATTAGAAGGGTAGATGAATTAGGGCGTATTGTGTTGCCTCGCGAAATGAGAAAAATGCTAAATGTAAAAGAAGGTAGTAGGTTAGAGATAGGTATAGTTGATAATGATAAATTTTTGCTATCTAAATACAGTCCCATTTCAACACTTAAAGAATATAGTGAAGCAGTATTATCTGCTTTAAGCGAGTGTATTGACCATATTATTTTTATAACTGATAACGATGAGGTGTTGTCTTCAAATAAAAAAAAGTATTCAAATAAAAAGTTGTCAATAGAAACTCAAGAATTAATATGCAAACGCGACCTTGTCATAAAAAAAACTTCAGAGGGTGCTGAAATGATAAAAATATTTGAAGATATGGATAAAGAAATTTGTTGTCAATTATTAGTACCTATTATAAAAGACGGCGATGTTTTGGGTTCTGTTATAGTTTTAGCGGTTGAAGATAAATGCTTTGATACTGACACTGTTAAGATTTGTAAATGTTTTTCAAAATTATTATCTGAATTGCTTGTTTAAAATTAAATGAATTATTTATCAATTCATACCGCTTCATCTATTGAAAATTTCGCTAATCTTATGAATGAAACTGCAAAAAAGCAGGGGCTACTAATTCACATTTTGCAAATCCTCAATAGTTGTGAGAAATTATTGGATAATATAACTAATGAAAATTAAATATTAAAAATTATGATAGTGAATACATATTTAAAAATATTTAACACAGATCTAATAACCTAAGATGTTTTTTTATATTGAAAATAACAAAAGATTTTAAGTAATTAAAATAATTAGTAGCATCTTTTTTTAGTCGTGTTTTATATAAAAATTTGTAATATAATTAGTTTATTTTCATTACTTTTTCTATTTGAAGATTCTATTTTCCTCCAAATGAATAAATTATAAAAGTCAAATTATAATCTAAAATACAATTAAACAACTATAATGATAAAAGTAATTAAAATATTAAAAAAAACACATCGAATAATACATATAGCTTAAGATAAATAATTCAAATCATAAAGAAAGAATAAAAATAAAAAAATAACAATTCAAAATATAAACAATATTATACAATCAGTATATTCATAAAATTAAAAAACACAATTCAAATCATAAAGGTTAAAAAATTATATGTATAAATTGAATACAAAAGTAAAAATAAAAATCAAATAATTATATTGATTGAATTTATTTATTGCTATGTGAATTAAATAGTTATTCTTGATTGTTGCAAAGTGAATTAATTAAATCAAACATTTCATCTTTAGTTTTTACTGAAAAAATTTTTAATCTCAAATCAGTTACATTCTGCATTCCAGAAACAAAATAGGCAAAATGTTTTTTGAAATAATTTACAGCAAATTCTTCTTTTGAAAAATAATTTAAAAGTTGATTAAAATAGTATTTTAATATATTTTGTTTTAAAAAAATTTCTTTATTTTCATTATTTAACGAAAAAAACTTAAAATTTTTGTCAATATTTAGAAATTTTCTTAAATTTTTATAAATTTTTTTATTATTTAAATAATCTATTCCTTTTAATTTAAAGAAAATAAATGGGTCTGATAATACACCTCTGCCTATCATAACACCTGCAACATTGCAAGATTTTGCAATTGAAACATCGTTAATAGTTCGTATATCGCCACTAAATATTACAGGTATTTTGACTGTTTGCGTTAGCTTTTTATAAGCGTCAATATCTACTCTACCTGAATATTGTTGTTCTCTTGTCCTTGCATGTAAAATTAAAAAAGATGCACCTGCTTCTTCCATTGATTTTGCAAATTCTAAATAATTATTTTTTCCATTTATGCCTAGTCTAAATTTTACACTTACGGGTTTTGTTGTGTTTTTTACAATGCCTTCAATTATTTTTTTTGTATTATCTAGATTTGACATCATTGCACAGCCGTCTTTATTTTTTACTATTTTAGGCGCGGGACAACCACAATTGATATCTATTATATCAAAATTTTTTATTTCATCTAACTTTAATGCCTCTAAATATGCTGGTAGTTCGTGACCAAATAATTGCACACATTTTAAAATTTTAGATTTTTTTATAGTTATCATTTTTTTTGTAACACTACTTGCATATTGTAATGCCTTGGTGCTTATCATTTCTGTAGTCGTCATATCTGCACCTAAATGTTCCATAATTTCAGTATAGATTGGGTCAGTTATCCCAGCCATAGGCGCTAATGCATATATAAATTTTTTAAATGATTTTTTCATTCTTTTATATTAACAAACTATTTGATTTTTACAAATAAATTTTATTAGTTTGCAAAAAATATTTTTATGGATAAAGAAAAAATTTTGCGTTCA
>CASFFI010000040.1 GCA_949293925.1 uncultured Christensenella sp.
GTATTATGAAGTGGCAAACAAATTATATAATGCTGATAGAAAATTTTTATTAGCGATAATGAATATTATCGGTAGGTCTAATGATGATGAAGAATTTTTAGAAGAAATTAAACAAAATTTTAGAAAAAATCCAGAAAACTTTGAACTTGCACAAAAAATGACAATATTAAAAAACGTAAAATCCTCAAAGGAACAAAAAATCAAGGATTTTATATTAGAAATGAAAAATGAATTTAGCAAAAATACTTTTGATGATTTTTGTATTACTATTGTAAAATTTGACAATAGTGTAATTGATGTTTTAAAAGATTTGGTTAAAGAACATAATATTTATGTAAATTTGGAAAATTTACAAAAGTTAATTAATATTCAAAATAATTTAAGAAAAAACGAGTTAGAAATGAAGTTACGAGAATATTTTGTAGGCGGGAGTTTAAATTATGAAAAATAATCATTTAATTGATTATTATGCGTCTGAATTGATAGATGCGCGAACAAGTCTATTGAATGCAAGAATGTTAAATATAGATAATAAAGTAATCAATCAATTAGAATATGAATTTAACAATATGGCAAAATATTTTAAATCGGATAAAAATTATAAGAGATTTATATCAGATAGTATTGTTAAATTAAAAAGTCAACATAGTCCATTTAGTAGAATTTATGCAGATTTTGACTATAGATTTATTTGGGATTTATTTTCGGGCGAATTTGATTTTGTAAATGATTTTAGTGCGAAAAATATATATGAAATTTTATTAAAAGCGTCAAGAAGCGCAAAAAACAAAACAAAAGATATCAGTAAAATTAGTTTATGTTTAGAACATAAAGATTATCATTCATTTAGTGGATTCACAAGGTTATCATTAAATCAACTATCGGATATAATTTATTCGTATGTCCTTACAAAATGCAATGTTGATATGCACAAATCTAGACCAAATTTATTAGGCAAAGGTGAATTAGTTCGTTATGTATTTTATTTTGTTTTAAATAATTTAAAAGGTTTGGAATTAGATAGAGGTGTAGAAATTGCACTAAAAATGGCTTTAATAAAAAAATTGTCGCCAATGCTAAAACAATTATTAAAATTTAAAATTTATTATAGACAAAATTATAAAGGCAATAAAGATAGTGATATTGTATCTTTCAAAATAGAAAAATTGAATCAATTATTGATGAATATAGATATGATTTTAAAACTAACAGAGAAATTAGGAAACATATCTTTAAGTGAAATTCAAAAAATGTATGAAAATTCTGATCAAGAATTTTTAATAGAACTCGTTGATAAAATCATTATTGACAACTTTGAATTTAATAACGAGTTAAAATTAGAAAAATAAAAAATTCAATTTTTTATATTTATATAATAACATTAAATCTTAAAAATCATAATGATTATTTGTAAATTTTAAAGATTTTCTTTGAGAAGGCTTTGACCTTTTTTTTGTTTGACAATATAGAGGTATTTTTATATAATAATTTTAAAATTAGGAGAAATTATGAGCGGACATAATAAATGGAGTAAAATAAAAAATAGTAAAGGAAAAGCAGATAGTGAAAGAAGTAATATGTTTACAAAACTATCTAGAGAAATTTTGGTGGCTGTAAAAGAGGGCGGACCAGAAGTAGAAAGCAATTACAGACTTAAAACTGCTATTGCAAAAGCAAGAGAATGTAATATGCCAAACGATAAAATTAATAGTATAATTAAAAAGACTAGTTCTTCAGATACTTCCAATTTTGAAAGACAAACTTATGAAGGATATGGAATAGGCGGGGTGGCTGTAATTGTTGAATGTTTAACTGACAATAAAAATAGAACAGCAAGTGATGTAAGATATGCTTTTGATAAATTTGGTGGAAGTTTAGGTTCAACTGGCTGTGTTTCATATATGTTTAAAAAAAAGGGTTTAATAATCGTTGAAAAAACAAAAGACTTTGATATTGATGTTGCAATAGGCCTTGCCTTAGAACATAATGCAGACGATTTTAAAGAATATGATGATAGTCTTGAAATCTATTCATCGCCAGATGAAAAAATTGTGGAGGAACTTGAAAAAGCATTTACTAATGCAAACTTCAATGTTGTATCGGCTGAAGTAGAATTAATTCCATCAAATTACATTACACTTGATGAAAAACAAAATGAAACTTTTGAAAAAATGATTTCAAAATTAGAAGATTTAGACGATGTACAAGAGGTAATTCACAACAGAGAATAATAACTTTTAAATATTCATTAAAACACATTCATTAAAACACATTTGAAATAAGGGGTAATTATGAACACACAAGAAAAAGCATTTGATATTTTAAAATCTTTAAATGAAAATAGGCAACTACTAACAAGCGTTTACGGATTGTATCAAACAAAGTTGCAAACGCTTGAAATGCAAAAAATGCAAATGTTTGAAATATACGAATTAATTATGGAAAAGTTTGATGATTTGAAATCTAATCAATCAAAAAAAATAAGTCAAACTAAATTAAAACTTGTAAAAAAAGATTTAGATATCAAAAAGAATGAATTTGATGACTTATACAAAGCTATTTTATGTGCTTTTGATGATATTGAAAAATTAAGAGTTATGTATAAAAAAAATATTTTAAATGCAACTAGTAATTTTAAATCTTTAAATTCTGAAGATTTAGACAAAAACATAAAACAAAGTTATTTAAAGCAAGTGTCATTTATAAAAAAAGTATTAGAGGCTATTAAAAAATTAAAGGAAAAATATGCTAAAATAGTTTTAGAAGTAGAAAGCGAAATGAATGAATTTACTGCTTTGTTTAAGAAATTTGACCAAGTTGCTTAAATGTATGAGGAAGTATGAGAGTTTTAGGTATTGACCCGGGTTATGGTATTATTGGCTTTGGAATTATCGAAAGTAATGGTAATAAAGTTATAGATTATGGAGTAATTACAACACCAAAGGGTATGAAAATGTCAGAGCGTTTGCTCACTATTGATAAAGGTATGAACGAATTACTTGATAATTATGAAGTTGATGCTGTGGCTTTTGAAGAACTCTTTTTTAACACAAATCAAAAGACAGCGGTGAATGTAGCTATGGCTAGAGGTGTTTGTATGACAGCGTGTAAAAGGCGAATGAATGATTTATATGAATATACACCTTTACAAATTAAACAGGCTTTGACTGGGGTCGGTAGAGCAGAAAAAAAACAAGTGCAATTTATGGTAAAATCTATTTTGGGACTTAAAGATATTCCTAAACCAGATGATGCGGCAGATGCTTTAGCAGTCGCATTAACTCATATACAAACTAACAGCGTACTTGTTGATAACAGAATTTAGGAGTTTTATGGGATTATTTAGCAATTTTTTTAAAAGAGTAAAATATACTTTCACACGAACAGATCTTGATGATGACTTTTATGATGAACTTGAAATGACTTTAATTTCTTCTGATATGGGGGCAAATACCGCTTTAGAAATTATGGACGAATTAAAATCAAAATGTAAAAAGGCTTTGGTTAAAGATAGCGATTCAGCAATGCTTATTTTAAAAGATATTTTGATTGAAAGGTTGAATATTCAAAAAATCAATTTTAACTATCCACTGATTATAACAGTTATAGGTGTAAATGGTGTAGGTAAGACAACAACTATTGCAAAACTTGCTAAATATTTTTTAAATCAGAAAAAAACTGTTATGTTGGCAGCAGGTGATACTTTTAGAGCAGGTGCAACTGAACAGTTAAACACTTGGGCTGAAAAATTAAATGTTAAAATTATAAAGCAGGGCGAGGGAGCGGACAGTGCATCAGTAGCGTTTGATGCTATTACAAGTTTTAAATCTAAAAATTTAGATGTCCTTTTAATTGATACAGCTGGAAGATTACACACTAAAGTAAATCTTATGAAAGAACTTGAAAAAATTTCTAATGTGTCACAAAAAGTTTTTGAACAGGCTAACAGATTAAATATTATGGTATTAGATGCATCAATTGGATTAAACTCAATTGAACAGGTAAAGGCATTTAAAGATAGCGTTAAAATTGATGGAATTATCTTAACAAAATTAGACGGAACATCAAAAGGTGGTGTTATTTTCCCTATTTTAAAAGACTTGAACATTCCTGTTATGTTTACTGGTTTTGGTGAGAAATTAGATGATTTACAAATTTTTGATGCAAAAAGTTTTGTAGAAAATATTTTATTTTAATTTGGAGAAGATATGATTAATTGGTTTCCCGGGCATATGTCTAAAACTTTAAAAGAGTTAAAAGCAAAAAGTAAACTTGCTAATCTTTTTATATATGTTTTAGATGCTAGATGCCCAAAATCTTGTATTAATCCAGAATTTATAAGTATTATAAAGGGGAAGCCTATAATTTATGTTTTAAATAAATCTGACATTGCGGATAAAGAATATGTTACATCAGTCATTAAGGAATTAAATAATCCAAAAGAAAATGTTATAGCAATGCCACTTGATGCAACAAAATCAAATACAAGCAATTTGATTGTGTCAAATATTTTAAAATTAATGAAAACTAACATTGTAAAAAACGATAGTAATAATGTAAAATTTGTTTTTCGTGCAATGGTAATAGGAGTTCCTAATTGTGGAAAATCTACAATCATTAACAACTTATTGGGGAAAAATGTATTAAAAGTAGGAAATAAAGCAGGTGTTACAAGACAAACCTCTTGGGCAAAAATTAACTCTACTTTAGAAGTAATGGATACGCCAGGAACATTGTATCCTAAGATTTCTACAGATGAAATAGGTTATAATCTTGCCTTTGTAGGTTCTATTAATGACGATATTTTAGATTTAGTGGATTTAAGTTATAAATTAATTGCAAGATTAATTAGTTCAAAATATTGCACTATTTTTGAAAAAAAATATGATATAAAACTATCAGATTATCATGATGAAGAAATTGTAAATGAATATGGTGAAGTTGTAAAAGTATCATTTATTAAAAAAATATTTATTCAAATTGCAAAAAATAGAGGTGCCATTATTAAAGGTGGAGAAATTGATTTTGAAAGAACGGCAAAGATTATATTAACTGATTTTAGAAGCGGGAAATTAGGAAAAATTAGTTTTTATTGATATTGTAAAAACATTTGCTTTTTAATAAATTAAAATATGTAATCAACATTAAATTAATTTAATTTTTCATACTAAATTAGTTTATTTTTGATAAATATATAAATAGTTCATATATTAATAAAAATTTAAATTGGTTTATTTATTAGATAATTGAAATTTACTTTATGATTTTGTTATAGGATAAAAAATGTTAGATACACAAAAGATTTTTGATTATGATTTAGATATCATCAATAAAAGTAACATCAAGTTTTTGGCAGGAGTAGATGAAGTGGGTAGAGGACCACTTGCGGGCCCTGTAGTTACTTGTGCAATTATTATGAAGTATGATAAAATTATTATGGGCGTATTTGACTCAAAAAGAGTCAGTGAAAAAAAGCGAAATGTTTTGTATGATGAAATTTTAAAAAACTGCGAAGCAGTCTCAATCTCTATGGAAAATGAAAAAGTTATAGACGAAATTAATATTTTAAATGCTACGAAAAAATCTATGACATCTAGTGTAGAAAATCTTTCAATCACACCAGATTTAGTTTTGATTGATGCTATAGATGATTTGAAAGTAAAACCTAAAATCCGTGGAATTATAAAAGGTGATTCGACTTCTTATGCAATTGCTTGTGCGTCAATTATAGCAAAGGTTACCAGAGATAGACTAATGGAAACTTATGATAATCTGTATCCTAATTATGACTTTAAAGCAAATAAAGGATATGGCACAAAAAAGCATATTGAAGCAATAAAAAAGTTCGGATTGTGTGATATTCATAGACGCTCATTTACTAAAAATTTTACAAGAACAAATTGTTAATTTAAATAACCATGAAAAGTTTTTGTTTTAAATGTTTTTATATCAATCAAACAAAATAAATTTTAATAATAGTAAAATTAATTATTTATTGTATAATTTATAACTAATAAAAAAGGACTTTGTTTATTTAAAAGTCCTGTTTTTTTATCTTTAAAAATTATATTATCTAAAAAACAAGTTATCTTTTTTTGTTGCTTGTTCTTCTAGTGGTAAATTGTTTAATAAGTCATAAATTTGTTTCATATATGATTCTCCGTCTTTAGATTTTGTTAAAACACTCTTAATATAGTTCACAACCATCTTATGAAATTTTTGTTTCTTTTCTTCACTCTCTGAATCATTTTTATATATAATTTGTTCGTATCTAGAAATTGGTTTTACATTTTCTACTGCTAAATTTTGTAAATTTTTTATATCAGACAAACCTATATTAATAGGAGTTACTCCATTTTCTTTCATTGCATCTTTAA
>CASFFI010000041.1 GCA_949293925.1 uncultured Christensenella sp.
AGGCATTCGTAACACATTTACAATTCTTGGAACAATTTTTTAGAGTAGTATTAAATGGTATTGATACTGACTCTTTTGAAATGCTGAATTCATTAATTGTTGAAACATATAAATTAAAAGGAATAAATTATTCAACAGATATTTCAAAATTAACTGCTAATGATTATCCTATTTTTGATGATTTATATGCATTAATTAATAAAAAATTAGATAAAGCTAAAAATGATTATCAAATAAGATGTTTAAATGTTTTACATAATTATATTGAAAAATTTGCAACTGGCGGTAGAAATGCTGACCTTTGGAATGGACCAACATCAATTATGACAAATGAAAACTTTATTACATTTAACTTTCAAACATTATTTGCCAGCGAAAACACATCTTTGGCAAACGCACAAATGTTGTTAGTATTTAAGTATTTAACTAATGAAATTATAAATAATAAAGATTTCAACCAACAATATTACAAAACTTATGGCGAAAAAATTAATAGACAAGTGGTAGTTGTAGTTGATGAAGCACATATGTTTATTGACCCACAATTCCCTATAGCATTATCTTTTATGAGTAAAATGGCAAAAAGAATTAGAAAATATCAAGGTATGCAAATTATAATTACACAAAATATAAAAGACTTTTTGGGTAGTGCTGATATTGAAAGAAAATCTGCGGCAATTATTAACGCGAGCCAATATTCGATGATATTCCAGTTGGCACCTAACGATATGGCGGATTTGTTAAATTTATATAAATCTGCAGGTGGTCTAAATCAAGATGAACAAGAAGGTATTGTATCAGCAGGGCTTGGTAGATGCTTCTTAATATCAGGACCATTATCTAGAACTTTTGTAGATGTTCAATGCTTACCAATTTGTAAACAGATTATAGGTGAAGCATAAAAAAACTCCGTACGGAGTTTTTTTAATTTACTAAGAATTTTTTCACTAATACTAAAATTAATATGATAAATCCAAAAGGTATTAATACTGAAAATACTGTAGATACATATCCTTTAAATATTTCACAAATAATTGTACAAATTATGCACGATATTAAATTGCCGACAAATAATGCTGGGAATAAATGTTTAATTTTAATACCAAACCAAATTCCTAAGAATGCAGATAACCACACACCTAAAAATGGAAGAGGAATACTCATTATAATAAATACTAAATATAAATGTTTATTGTATATGGATTTTTCATTATCCAATATATTGTTTTTAGATTTTAATTTATTGCTCATTTTTTCGTAGAGCTTAGTTTTTTTTATGTAATTTACAATATAATAAAATATAAATATTGCAAATATTATTGCTAAAGTGCTGCCTATCAATGAATATAAAAATGCATTTATATTGTTTAAAGCAGATTCTCCCCAAGCATCATTTACACTTGCAGGTATTGCAATTTGACCGCCTATAAACGGGCAAAATGACATTATAATTGTTGCTGTAATTGAATGTGTACCAAATAATTTTACAAATAAACTAGCAATAGCAGTTATCATATTACCTCTCTTTAAATTTTATAGAAATTATTGATTTTAATTCTTTAATTTTCTATATTATAGCAAGGAAATATTAAATTTTCAATGGCTTTTTTAAAACTTTTTCAATATTGTAAGGCAAATTGTTGCAAGATTTATATATTTCGTAAATTAGTGGATAGTTTGTTATATCGCTTTTTAATTTTTCTAGTAGTGATTTTAATGCAATTACAGTATTGAGTCCTTCAGCTAAATATTTTGAATTGTGGTGAATATTTTGTGATATTTCTACACCTAACATTCTGTTGTGACTGTATGGAGAATCAACAGTTGCTACATAATCGCCGTAATGACACACTCCATACGCACTTGCTTGTTTTCCTCCTGCTAGTTTTATTATTTGACCGACTTCGTATAGTGCATGTTTTTTAAGTTCAGGAATCAATGATTCATTTCCGTTGCCTATAATTATTCCGGCACCTATTCCTACAATATTTTTTGTTGCTGCACCTATTTCTGTTCCTATAAAATCATTTCCAACTTCTATATTAATTAATTCACTCTTGAAATTATTAACAAGATTTGTTGAAAGTTCGTTATTTTCTGAATCAATTATCATAGTTGTTTTTATACCATTTTGTATATTTTGAATGTGGCAAGGGCCAACCCATACTGCAATGTTCGAATTGGTTATTCCATATTCATTTAATATTTGACTCAGTCTTAAACCAGTATTTTTCTCAAGTCCTTTCATACAAATTATGTATTTGTGATTTTGATAATTATTAACAGATTTTAATAAATCTAAAAATAACCTAATTCCTTGACTAGGTAAGGTTAATATTGTGTAATCGCAATTAATAACATCATTTATATTAAATGAAGTTTTTATTAAATTATTTAATTCTATATACTCATTTTTTCGTGTTGTAAAAAAAAGCTTTGTTCGTTCACTAACTCGTCCATATAATGTTACATTATATTTTTTTATGTTTGTTAGATACCAGGCAAGGCTACTACCCCATCTTCCAGCACCCACTATAGTTATATTCATAATTTCTCCGTATTTAAATTGTAACAAAAATTTTTAGTTTAAGTCAACAATAAAAAACTTAAAAAAATAATTAGGAATAACCTAATTGTTTATTGGCTTCATAAGTGGGAATAATACAACATCTCTGATGTTATCGCAATTATAAATTAGTGCAAATAATCTATCAAGACCTACACCTAATCCACTCATTGGTGGCATGCCGTGTTCCATTGCAAGCAAGAATGTTTCATCAAGGTCCATAGTTTCATCATCACCTAATTCTTTTTCTTTTAATTGGTCATTGAATGTTTCTCTTTGTACTTCAGGGTCAACAAGTTCAGAATAAGCATTGCATATTTCAAAACCCATAACTACTACTTGGAAAACATCAACCAATCTATTGTCTAAATCATTTCTTCTTGCAAGCGGTTTTAATACTGCTGGATAATTATATAAAATTGTTGGTTGCTCTATATTAGCTCTAATTTTGCGTTTAAATATAAAGTCTATAAGTGTTCTTATACATTTGCATTCTTCAAGGTCTTTTAATGTGAATAATCCTTGATTAACAACATTTTGTTTAAATCTGTTTAAATCAGTTTCATTTAAATAGTCAAAACCTAAAATTTCTTCCATTGCTTTTGCATAATCGATTCGTGGCCAGTTCCCATCAAAATTTAAAGTTTTGCCTAGATATTCAACAGTAAGTTTACCTGTTGTTTTCATTAAAATCTCTTTAATTAAATTTTGAAAGAATTTTATATTGTCTTCAAAATCCCAATATGATGCATACCATTCAACCTGTGTAAATTCTTGAATGTGTTGAGTGTCGCTTCCTTCATTTCTAAAACATTTTGACACTTCAAATACTCTATCAAATCCACCCGCAATTGCCTGTTTTAACCAAGTTTCAGGAGCAATTCTAAGATTACAATCCATATCAAAATCGTTGTGATGAGTAAAGAAAGGTTTTGCACTTGCACCTGAAACATTTGTTTGTAAAATAGGTGTTTCAATTTCTATAAATCCATTATCTTCCAAAAAACGCCTTAAAACTGAAGTACCTTTACTTCTGCCCAAAAGTGCAATTCTGCTATCTTCATTTGAAATTAGGTCAAGATATCTTTGTCTATATTTTAATTCAGTATCAGTGAGTCCGTGGAATTTTTCAGGAAGAGGACGTAAAGTTTTGCTAAGCAAAGTAATTTTTTCCGCTCTTACTGTAACTTCGCCAGTTTGGGTTAAATAGACTTCACCATCGACACCTATGAAGTCTCCTATATCTATCATTTTTTTATAAAAATTATAAGATTCTTCATCAAATTCATTTCTTCCAACAGATACTTGAATTTTAGCTTCAATATCTCGTATTTGACAAAATCCAAATTTACCCATAACTCTTTTAAAAATCATTCTGCCGGCAATTTTAACCTTTTTACCAATAACTTCTCTTGCTTGCAAAATTGTATGAGTCCTTTCAAACTTATCAACATAAGGAATTATTCCTGATGATTTTAATTCTTGAATTTTATTTTTTCTAATATTTAGTTCGCTTGATTGTATAATTTCTTCCATAACTTTTCCTTTTTTGTTACAATTTTACAATAAATATGCAGTTGTGTCAAGATAAGTATATTAATAATTAACATTTTCTTAAATCAAATTATTTTATTAATATTTATAAGCCATGTATTATTCATTTTAAAAATTATTGTTGCAAAATAATTAAAATTTAAAATTTTATTAAAACATACATTAAATAAAATATCAATTTTTAAATAATTTAATATTAATTTTTAAAATAATCAAAAGTTATTAGTTAAAATTTTTTTCAAATAATAAATTTTTTTTTCAATCACAAATATTTATCAAAAAAACTAATTGCTTATTTAAGTTTTAAAAAAAATAAAATGTTTATTTACAATTAAAATAAATTTGTTATAATAAGTGCAGATACTTATTAATCTAAAGTAAATAATATTTAAAACTTTAACTCATAAATATAGAAATGTTAATTACAATTTGTATTTATTAGATTAAAATTTCACAGATTTAATTTTTAAATTTTTTAATAATTTAATAAAATTTGGAGTGTTTATGGAAGAAATAAAAATAGTTGATTTTGGAATGAATGGTGAAGGTATTGGAAGAATAAATAACCTTGTTTATTTTGTTGATAAAGCACTTCCAGAAGAAGTAGTTTTAATAAATTATGAAAAGAAGAAAAAGAATTTTGTATATGCTGATATTGAAAAAATATTAAGGGAAAGTGAAAATCGTGTAAGCCCTGTATGTCCGTATTATTCAGATTGTGGTGGTTGTGATTTGCAACATATGAATTATAATACTATGTTGAAGTTTAAACAAATGTTAGTTAAAAATACATTAAAAAAAATAACTAATAATGATTATGTTGTCGATGATACAATACCTAGTGATAAAATTGTAGGCTATAGGAATAAGGCAGTTTTTCAAGTAGGTAAAAAAACTGGAATGTTTATAAAAAATTCTCACGACGTTATTGATATAGACTATTGTATGTTGGCAAATAAAAACATTAATATTGTATTAAAAGTTTTCAAAGAATTTTTTAAAATTAACAATTTACAAGGATATGATTTTAAAACTCACACCGGAAATATTAGACATTTGTTGGTACGTAGTGAAAATAATACAACATTAGTATGTTTAGTTGTAACAAATGAAAACATTTATAATTTATTAGAATTTTACAATATGTTAAAAAGTAGTTTAGAAAATGTTGGGTTGTTTATTTCTGTAAATAAGGCAAAAAATTCGACAATTTTGGGCAAAACTATGAAACATATTGCAGGAGTAAATAAAATTAAATTTAATGAGTATGGCATAAAGTATAGTATTGATTTAATTAGTTTTTTACAAGTTAATACTTTTATAAAAACTAAGATTTATGATGAAGTAATGAAATACATAAAAAACAAAATTGTTTTAGATTTATATGCGGGGGCAGGGCTTTTATCAGCGATTATTTCTAAAATTAGTAAAAAAGTTTATTCTGTAGAAATTGTAAAACAAGCAACTGATGCTTGCAATAAATTAATAAAAGAAAATAATCTTAAAAATATAGTTGCTATTAATGGAGATTGCAAAGAGGTAGTCGATAATTTATTTAAAAGTGAATTAAAAAATAAATCAGATTGTATAGCAATAATTGACCCATCAAAAAAAGGTTGCGATGAACAGTTGTTAAATTCATTAAAAAATTGTTCTATGATTTTGTATATTTCTTGCAACCCTATTGCACTAGCAAAAGATATAAATGTTTTAAAAGAAAATTTTTCGGTTAAAAGAGTAACCCCTTTTGATATGTTTCCAAACACTAAAAATGTTGAAACTTTATGCGTATTGGAAAGAATTTAATCATAAATTATCTTTGTACTTGATTTAAAAAACAAACAAAAGTGTTTTAGTTTACTAAAGTGTAAAATTATGTGTAAAGTGAGAATCTATAAAAAGTTGTTTTCGAAGTGCGTTTAATTCATTAATTTTAAATATATTTGTATTACAAAATTCGTAATTTTCAAACAAATCGTGAAATTGATTTTTATGCTTTTTTAATGAACTAAGTTCTGTTTCTGTTTTGTCTAATAAATCATAAACATCAACTAAATATTTGTATAAATCTTCTATTTGTAATAAATCAATTTCTTTTATGCTATTTTTGATAGACTCATCGATTTGTATGTAATCAGAAAAATAATGAAATATTTTTGATATTATTTCTTTTTTTATATTGTCGGCATAGTTTTCATTATTGCTTGAATGATATTTTCTTTTAAGGTCTAAAATTGCCAAGCCAATATTTCCACCAAATAAAAATCTAATTAATTCAATGTATATTAATAATTTTTGTTTATTAAATTTTTTAAAATATCTTTCATAAAAATTGTTACAATTGTCTTTTGGCACATAAAATTTTGCATCTTTTATTCCGCCGCCATTAAATAATTTAAATCCAAAATCAGTTCTATCAAAAAGTATTGTTTTAATATTTATACCAAAATTTTTAAATACAAAATTTATAATGTTTTCATCTTTAGGTAAAGATATATATCTCAAACCTTGAAATTCATCAGTTTTATAAAATGATTCAATGTCATTTAATGAGTTGTATATATAATAAGTTTTATTGTCATAGTCGATATCTGAGCGTATCAAATACAAATCTTTACTCTTAAATTTTTGTGGTAAAAGGTTTGCTGCATATATAGTTGCTAACTTATCAAGTGTTGAAAAAAGTGAACTAGATGATAAATTGGTATATAGATTTTCACAATTTTGTTTTAATGCTTTTTCAAAATTTTTATATGTTTTTCTTATATTTGTTTCTATATTTACCTCGTTTTAAATTTTTATTTCTTGCATTTTTGAAAAACTCTTTCAGCATTGCTGAACATAATTCATTATAAGAATAATTTATAATAGTTCTGTGATTTAATATGTTATCGTCAAGTAATGTGTATCTACTTATGACTCCACCGTATTTTTCATCAGTTGCTCCGAATGTTAATTTTTTGATTCTTGCATTTAAAATTGCACCTGCACACATAGGACAAGGTTCTAAGGTAACAAACATTTCACAATCATCTAGTCTCCAACTTTTTAGTTTCTTGCACGCTTTATTTATCGCTATTATTTCTGCGTGGTCAGTGGCGATTTGGCTGTGTTCTTTTTTGTTTCTTCCTGTTGAAATTATTTTTCCATCTCTAACTATTACAGCCCCTATTGGTATTTCACCTTTTCGTAAGGCGATAGAACCTTGTTGTATTGCAATTTCCATAGGATTTTTCATATTTTTTCTCCATTGTATTTAAATTAAATATTTTTTGTACAGTTATACTTGATTGATATTGTATTGCTAAATTCAGTGCTGTCAATGGCACATCTTTATTTTTTTCAAAAATTTCTGGTAAAGTTTCTTCTTTTAAAGGGTGCTCTAAACTATCGCTTCCAACTTCTATGGTGTAAGCTGGAATTTTTAATGTTTGAATGCACCAATCTTTATATCCACCGGTGGAGTTTTGTGTAAAAATTAATCTATAACCTGTTAAATTAGACAACACTTCACCGATATTTTCATCACGAATTAGATCTTGTTCACTCATGCCTTCAAATCCATAATATATTACTTCACCTTTTGAGTGATATGATATTGTTAGACTAGGCTTTACTTGTCTTGTAAAATTTATAAGTGATTGGACTTCTCGCTCACTATTTGGATAAAATCCTACAAAATTTTCACTATTTGGGCAAAATACATTTTGAGAGCCCATTGACCAATTTGCATCAAAGTTTGTGTTCAAATCTACTAGATTAATGTTTGCTTTAAATTTTGAAAAGTCAGCACTATTGTTATTTCCTAATTTTAAATATTCTTTTGTAATGTCGCATGGCACTGATGAAATACCGTCAAGTGCTATTTCTGCGCCGTCAGGGTTTGTTAAAAATACAAAATAGATACCACCTTGTTTTACTAAGTCGTTTAGATATAAATAT
>CASFFI010000042.1 GCA_949293925.1 uncultured Christensenella sp.
AATTTCTTTAGGCGCAAAATATTATTGTATAAAACCAATGGATTTGAATTTATTAAAGAAAAGAGTTGATGAATTAATTGAAGAAAAAAATAATCCTACACCAATAATCAACAAAGAAGTTATAGAAAAGAAAGATTTGAAATCTTTGCAAATTGACAAGAAAATTACAGAGATATTCATAACAGTTGGCATTCCTGCAAACATTAAAGGTTATCAATTTTTAAGGGAAGCAGTAAAATTAGCAATTGCAAGTCCAACGATTATTAATTCAATTACAAAGAAATTATATCCATCAATTGCTGAAAAGTTTGACACAAGTGCTTCTAAAGTAGAAAGAGCAATAAGACACGCCATAGAAGTTGCTTGGGATAGACAAAAAATTGAGAACATAAATAATGTGTTTGGCATAAAAGTTTATAATAGTAATGAAAAGCCAACAAACGGAGAATTCATTGCTCTAGTAGCAGATAAAATGATGCTAGATTATGCTTAAAAATATTAAAAAATTGCTAGACAAATAATTTTACTTTCATTATAATATACTAGATTATTAATAGGAGAATATATTATGCCAAAAGCAAGCAAACCTGTATTTATTAGATGTCCAAGATGTGAACTCAATTATATAAAAAAAGGTGAACAATATTGTAATGTTTGTAAAAAAGAATTAAAATTGATTGCAAGTAATGATGATGATATATCAGACCTTGAATTATGTCCAATATGCAAAATGAATTTTGTTCAAGGCGAAGAAATTTGCGATAGTTGTAAACAAGAACTTAATATGAAAACTGATTTAAGCGATGATGACGATGAAAAAGCAGAACTAGATGACAACTGGCAAAAATATGTTGCAGATGACGATGAAGAAGATGATGATGACGATTTAATCACAGACGATAGCGATGCTGATGATATAGATACTTCAGGTGTTTCTTTGCAAGATATGGACGACGATATGGGCTTTGAAGAAGGGCTAGATAAAGAAATGGATTTTGAAGACTATGATGCTTCTGATGATATTGATGATGATGAAGAATTTTCAGAAGATGATGATGAATTAGAAGATGATGACGATGAAGATTTAGATGATGATATCGAAGATGAAGAAGAAGATGATGACGATTATTAATCTAAACATAAAATCAAATAAATAAAAAAACAAATAACACCAATGCTATTTGTTTTTTTTAATCCATAAATAAAACTATTTCTGTAATGATGTAAAAATGTTTATTCTTTATTGTTTATTATTAGTTTTTAAATTGTTATTTTTGTTTTTTGTGCGTATTTCTTTAGCAAGACTAATACTTTTTTCACTCGAATCAGCACCCATTAATCTTGATAATTCAATATATGTTTCGTTTTCGTTTAGTTGTTTAATTCGACTAACTGTTGTACCATTATTTGTGAATTTTTCTACCTTGTAATTATGGTCGGCAAATGATGCGATTTGTGGTAAATGAGATATGGAAATTATTTGTTTTTCTTTTGATAATTTGTATAAATTTTCTGCAACAACTTGTGCAGTTGCACCACTTAAACCTGTGTCGATTTCATCAAATATAAGAGTGTCAATATCATCAATATGACTGATAATAATTTTTATACCCAACATCACTCTGCTCATTTCTCCACCTGAAGCCACTTTTTTTAATGGTTGAATATCAAAGCCTAAATTTGAAGAAAACATAAATTCTACACTATCTTTTCCGTTTCTTGAATATGGTTCATCAATTTGTTGAATATTGATTTTAAATTTAGCATTTTTCATTCCCAAAGATTTTATGCAATTTTGAATGTCTAATTCCAAATGTGAGCATACCTTTTTTCGTTTTGTAGAAATTAAATTTTGAAGTTCTGCAATGTTTTTTAAAATACTTTTTTTTTCACTATTTAATTCATTATAACGTTGTTCGCTGTTAATAAGGTTGTCATATTTTTTTGTGATATCCGACAGATAATTTTGAATTGAGTCATAACCATATCCGTACTTTTTAAATGCTTTGTTTATTGCGTCAAGTCTTGAATCAATTTTATTAAATTCAAATTCATCAAAATTACATTCAGAAAGATATTTTTTTAATGTATCTAAAATGTCTTCAATTTCAATTAATGAAGCATTTAGTCTTGTTGTTAGTTCATCATATTTAGGATTGTATGAAGCGTTATTTTTTAGAAATTTTATGCTTGTGTTTAAATTTGATATAACATTATTATATGATGAATTTCCATCTAAAGAATTTATTGCTTCACTTAAATTGTTTGCTATTTTTTCTATATTTGAAAGTTCTTTTAATTTATCTTTTAAACTTTCAAACTCGCCTTGTTTTAAATTTAGTTGGTTAATTTCATTAATTTGATAAGAGTATAAATCCATTAGTTGTAATTTTGTTTGCTCGTTTCCTCCTAAACTATTTATTTCATTATCAATTGCGATAATTTTATCTATATAAAGATTTAGTGTTTCTAAATCTTTTTTTATGCTATCATCAAATCTATCCACAATTTCTAATTGTACATCATTTTTTAAAATTGATATATGGTCAATTTGTCCGTGAATATCAACCAATGTTAGTGCAATTTTTTTCAAGATATTTGCAGTAACAGGTTCGCCGTTTATAATACACATTGAGCGTCCGTTTAAAGACAATGTGCGTTCAATCAAAAGTTCATCTGTACAATCTATTTGATAAATTGATTTTAACTCATTTTTTAGTTTAGTTTTTAAGTTAGAAAAAATGACACTAACCTTCATAGTGTCTGTGCCATTTCTTATTAGCGATTTATCTGCTTTTCCGCCTAACACAAAGTTAAGCGAGTCCAAGATTATACTTTTACCAGCGCCTGTTTCTCCACTGATAACATTTAAACCATCAGAAAAATCAATGGTTATATTATCAATAAGAGCAACATTTTTTATATAAACTGAACTTAACATAAATATCCTTTGTTAGATTTTTTCTCTTACAAGTTTTTCAATTTCATCAGCAATTTCTGGATTAGATTGTAAATACAATTTCACATTTTCTTTACCCTGTCCAATTTTGTTACCATTATAACTAAACCAAGAACCACTTTTTTCAATGATTCCCATTTCAATAGCAACATCAATCAAGCAGCCAACAAGTGAAATGCCTTCTCCATACATAATATCAAATTCGGCAGTTTTGAAAGGTGGAGCCATTTTATTTTTAACAACTTTTACTTTTGTGCGGTTTCCTATAACATCATTCCCGCTTTTAATTGCTTCTCCCTTTCTGACATCAAGTCGAACGCTAGAATAAAATTTAAGTGCTTTACCACCAGGAGTTGTTTCAGGATTTCCAAACATAACGCCAACTTTTTCTCTTAATTGATTTATGAAAATTACCAAAGTTTTACTTTTTGAAGCAACGCCTGTTAATTTTCTTAATGCTTGACTCATAAGTCTTGCTTGAAGACCTATGAAACTATCACCCATTTCACCATCAATTTCTGCTTTCGGTGTAAGAGCAGCAACTGAATCAATGACTACAATATCTATGCTTCCGCTTCTTACAAGTTGTTCAGTAATTTCAAGTGCCTGTTCACCAGTATCAGGCTGTGAAACATAAAGGTTTCCAACATCTACACCTAATTTCGCAGCATAGTTAGGGTCAAGAGCGTGTTCTGC
>CASFFI010000043.1 GCA_949293925.1 uncultured Christensenella sp.
GGTTTTCTTCTTTTTTTTATCATTACAGTGCATAAATTAAATCAAAAGACTTTAGTTTATACAAAATACTTTGATTTATTAATATTAGAATATATCTTTCGTTTTAATAACTATTTTAATATATCTTTCGATTTAATGACTATTTTTTTTGATAACTATTTTTTAAATTTATTTTTATAAATCTAATGAGTACAAATAATTATATTTCTAGTTTTCTTTTTATGATTATAAATTAAACACTCATTAAGTTTTATTTAAATTTATTTTTTTAAATTTTCGCAATAAGTAATTATATCCCCTACAGTTTTGAATTTAACTGCGTCTTCATCATTTACCACAATGTTAAATTTTTCTTCAAAATCGGTGATTAATTCTACCATATCTATACTATCTGCTTTTAAATCTTCACTTAGCCTATCGGTTGCTTTTATTTCATTTGCCTTTAGTTTTAATCTATTTGCAATAATATTTATAACTTCTTTTTCCATAAATACTCCTTTAAATACACAACTTTAATATATAAAAATTTTTAATTTTTGTAAACAAAAATAAAATAAAATCCTAAAAATAACGAATTTTGATAAAATTTTTCAAAAAATTACTACATTTTTTCACTATCATTAATATATGTACACAATTTACGACAGCAAAAAAATTAAAGAAATGATGTCAAACATATCATATATTCAATCAGTTCTGTTTATATTTGATGACGATAAAATTTATAATGAATATAAGGATATAAACCCACATCATACAATATTCTTAAACTTTGATGATATTAAAAATTTACAAGTTGCTTTAAATCTAAATCCAAAATTTGTTGTTATTAATCTAAAATTTAATAATTATCTTCTATTAAAAAGCCTAGAAAGTTTTAAATACTTTGAAACATATTTATTTGTTGATTCAACACACACACTCCCTTACTTATTGAATGAAGAAAATATTATTGATTTTAATTTAAATATTGTAGTTAAGCACACAAACACAATTAGTCTATACGACAAATTAGACTTAATAATATACATTTTACTTCATCAAGATGTTGCCGAAATTAAAAATTACAATTTTTTATCCGCTTTAAAGACCATTATATCAAAAGACATTACTGTATTAGACTACTTAAATTTGCTAGAAAAATATAAACGTATATTTCAACTCTCCTTCACCAACTACGAACTAATAAAAAATTTACAGATTTCAAATTACACTCTTTACATTTTTATAAAAAACGCATCACTTACAATAAACAAAATGTTTGATTTAGATAATTTTACGATAAATGATTTTTATAAAGATATTTATGAAACAAAATTATATTTTAATCCAAAACTTGTTTTAAGTGAAATTCTAAAACATTTTCACATTATACAGCAAAACGCAAAATTCATTTCTCAAGTTCACAAAATATTAAACTTGTTTGTAAAAGAAGAAAAAATAGAATTAGACATAATTGATTTAAAAAGATTTATAATATTAAAAAAAAATTATGATATGTTGACTATATTTTATTTATTCAATTTAATCTAAAACAACCTTTATTTTAAACATTTAAAAATTATTTAATCAATTTATAATAAATGATGAAAAAAACAAAAAAATCTATTTATTTTAGAAAAAAATCGCAAATTTTTAATATTTTTTTTGATTTTAATTGAAATTTGAATAAATTTTTTATTTTTGATAATTATTTCACAAATGAAAAAATTTGTTATAGTATTTTTATTAATTTTTAGTTTACTACTTGTTTTGACTGAAAAAACAAACTCGAACATACTAGATGGTGAAAGGTATGTTTATACTAAAAATGGTTATGCAAACAGCATAAATTTAGGTATTTTTTACGAAACTAAAACAAACAAAATCCTTCCAAATACTATTGGGGAAACTATAAGAACTAATAAAAATATACATGAAATATTTTCTCTTTTAAATATAGAAGATTACAAAGTTATAACAATTCCTTCTTTAAATATAACGCTATATGAATGCATAGGTAAAAA
>CASFFI010000044.1 GCA_949293925.1 uncultured Christensenella sp.
ATTTTAACCGATTCAATTCAATATGAAAGTGATGATGTTATGCGTCCAATTTACGGAAACGACTATGCAATTGCTTGTTGTGTTTCAGCAATGAGAGTTGGAAAACAAATGCAATTTTTTGGTGCAAGATGCAACTTGGCAAAATCATTATTATATTGCTTAAACGAAGGAAAAGATGAAAAATCTGGAAAACAAGTTGTGTTTGATGTTCCAAAAATGGAAGATAAAGTTTTAAAATATGACAAAGTTAAAAAAGCATATTTTGACATTTTAAATAAAGTTGCAGACACTTATGTTGACGCAATGAACGTTATTCACTATATGCACGATAAATATGCTTACGAAGCAGGTCAAATGGCACTTCACGACACACACGTTGAAAGATTAATGGCATTTGGAATTGCAGGTCTTTCTGTTGCTGTTGACTCACTTTCAGCAATAAAATATGCAAAAGTAACACCAGTAAGAAATGAACTTGGCATTGCAACGGATTTTGTTGTTGATGGCAATTTCCCAAAATATGGAAATGATGACGATAGAGTTGACCAAATTGCTGTTGAAGTAGTTGAACATTTTATTTCAGCACTTAAACAACATAAACTATATAGGAATGCAAAACATACATTGTCTGTATTAACCATAACTTCCAATGTTATGTATGGTAAAAAGACAGGTAACACTCCTGACGGAAGAAAAGCAGGAGAACCATTTGCACCTGGTGCAAATCCAATGCACGGCAGAGATTGTTCAGGTGCATTAGCATCATTAAACTCTGTTGCCAAAATTCCATATTGCAATTGTTGCCAAGATGGAGTTTCTAACACATTCTCAATAATTCCAAAAGCATTGGGTCACGATGAAAATTCAAGAGTTAAAAATTTAGTTGGAATTTTAGATGGCTACTTTAAACAAGGTGCGCAACACATAAACGTTAATGTTCTTGACAGAAAAAAATTAATTGATGCAATGAACAATCCAGATAAATATCCAACTCTAACAATTAGAGTTTCAGGCTATGCTGTTAACTTTAACAAATTAAGCAGAGCACATCAAGAAGAAGTTATTGCAAGAACATTTCACGAAAAAATTTAAGGAAGAAAAACTAATGACAAAAATTTATGGCAATATAAACAGTGTTGAATCAATGGGTTTAGTTGATGGACCAGGAATTAGATATGTTGTTTTTATGCAGGGATGCAAATTAAGATGTCTATATTGTCATAATCCAGAAACATGGGACGAACATGCTGATGTTGAAAAAATAACACCTCAAAATTTAATTAAAAAAATTTTAAGATATAAAAACTATTTTGGCAATGATGGAGGTGTAACATTTTCAGGTGGCGAACCACTTTTGCAATCAGAATTTTTAATTGAGTGTTTAAAATTATGTAAGGCTAATAATTTACACACAGCATTAGACACGGCAGGCGTTGGTTTTGGTGATTATGAAGAAATTTTAAACTTGGTAGATTTAGTTATTTTAGATGTTAAAGCAGTTAAACCTGATGACTATAGAAAATTAACAGGGCAGACAATGGAACAATTTGATATGTTTATAAAAGCATTAATCAAAGCAAAATGTGATGTTTGGATTAGACAAGTTATTGTTCCTGGTATTAATGACACAAAAGAAAATGTTTTAAGTTTAAATAATTATATAAAACAAATTAATAATGTGAAAAAAGTTGAATTACTACCATATAAAACAATGGGTGTTCATAAATATGAAGAATTAAAAATTCCATACCGATTAAAAGGTGTGACTGAAATGAATGAAAATAAAATAAAAACCTTAGAAAATTTTTTAAAATATTAGGTGCTTTATGCGTCTAATATTTTTTTAAAAGCTTTTGTTCATACGTTTATAGGTTGAAAAAGCATTTATTATTAAAACATATAGAAATTGTCATAAGTGTGCTACTATTTGCCATAATTGGTGGAATATTTACAAACATGGTAATGGGATGGTATGAAAATCTTTTAAAGCGAAGCCAATGGCCACCTAAGTTTTTATTTCCGTTAGTATGGAGTTTAGTTTGTGCTTTTAGCCTTATTATTTTAATTATGCTTGTAAAAAACAAAAACTAACACAAAAAAACTTGTTTTAATTTTTATTATTAACGGTATATTAAATGTTTTGTGAAGGTTATCTTCACCATTCCAACTAATTCAACCATATTTTTATCCTTATCATATAAATCAAGCCATTTAGAACCTAGTGACTTTTCGTTACAAGCGTTGTAAGAACCCCACGAACCTATAACGATTTTAATTGTGTTTATTGGTGTAAAATCCATATTTTAAAACTCCTTTAAGCATTTATATCTTCAAAATCATTAACTTCAATTTTTGTAAATTCACAACCATATTCAAAGTAAAAATCGCCATTACAATCTTAAATTAGGTCGTATTCGATTACGCTAATTTTTCCACGATTTGTAACAGCGACATTTATGGTTTTTTTATCGAAGTTTATACCAACTATATTGAATGGGATATAAGCTTCACCATCAAAGTATTCAAACTCTTTAAGATAGTATTTATTGAAGTTATCAAAACCTTGAACTTTATTCATTTTCTTTTCCTCCTTTTATAAGATTTGCCTTTTGGCAACCATATAAATTGCATAGTTCGGGAAGAAAATTTAATCTTTGTATCTGTATGTCAAAGTCAATGATGAAGAAATAAATATTGCATAAAAAAAGAGCCAACCATAAATTGATTGGCTCTATATAGACTAATATTAAATTGTTTAAGCAATATTTTTTCCATTGACTTTTACGAGAACTATGCCAACCACCACAGCCAAAAGGCAAATCATAAAAGGTGGTTCGAAGCAAGTTATATAAGTTTAAGGTTCTTGCTATCATTTACAAAAATCTCCAAATTCATTTCTTTTCTGGGTTAAGTAGTGAAAAGATTGTTTGGGTACGAACTTGATTGTAGGAATAATGATAGCAGGAACACCTTTTAGACAAAAATAAAGGAACCGAGTGTGCGAACGCGGTTCCGACTGGCGGAGATGGAGGGATTTGAACCCTTGGATTACTTAATGTTTTTACTTTATTTTACAGTGAAAAATTGAAGATTGCAAAATTATTCTACTCAAATTCTACTCAATAAAATTAAAAAATAAGAAGTGAATTGTTTTTATTAAATACTAGTTTTAGCTAGTATTTTTTATTTATTTAATTCTTCTTTAACCTTATTTATCATTTTTAAAGTATTGTGAGCTTCAATATAACCGTGTTCTGTTAATTCAAAAAAATCAATTTTTACATCGTTTAAACATTTGTATATTAAAGCAAAACCGCATAGAATATTATCTTTTTTTATGTTATCTTTTGCGTGTAAAGTTATTATAGTAGGAAGTTCAAATTCTTGATTTTTGTAGTATTCTATTTGATTTTCTAATTCTTTTATTTTTGATTTTGCACTATTGTATAAATTTTTATATATTTCTAATTCTTTCTCTAACTTATCCATTTTGCAATCTGCTTTCTTTTGTTTTTTATTTGTATAAAACTGTCTTTCATCTTTTGGGCACCATTTGAGCCAACTACCACAATCTTTACATTTTAATGAGACCATATTGGCAGTCATAACATCTTGCTCTTTAACTCGTGGTTCAAGATATAAATTTTCACTGCCACATTTTTTGCATTGTTTAATCATCTTCCACCTTATTTTTTATTATTTTTCTTTGCGTTTTCTTCTATTTCTTCAATATGTTTTTCTGACATATTAGTCCAAAATCTCTGCTCTCCATTAAGCAACCAAAAACAATAGTAATAATAACCCATATCATAGGATTTACACCAAGTTTTTACACCCACTTCAAGCAAATGTTTTACAAATAAATCTTCATAATATGCTTTATTTTTCTTGCTCATCTTTCCCTACTTGAGTTAAACCATTTTTTATTAAATTCTCACATACGGTCAATATTGACAAAATATCAACAACAACATTATAATCTTCAAAATTACCTTTAACACCCTTTGCGCATAACATATCAACAGTGTCATAAAATATTTGATAATCTTCTTTTGAATAATGACTTAATATCTCATTAATTTTATCCATAATTTTTTTTATTATCTCCTTGTTGATTTTGATTTGTATATGTTAAGTTGTCTAATTAATCCTGCATTTATCTGTTTTAGATTAAAATTAGCAATTTCTAATTTCTCAATTTGATTGTTTAAATCTACAATAGTTTTAGCAAAATATAAATTGTTTTTATGAATTATTTTTATTAGTTCTTCTTTACTATATTCTTCCATGTTGCCACCTTTTATATTTCGTTATATATTTTTCTTATTTTTTGTCTTATTCCGTTTTGTGTTGGGATTCTTGATCCATTTAGCCACCTTGTTATAGTGCTGAATGATACTTTTAATTCATTTGCTAGTTCTCGTTGTGTTAAACATTTTTTTTCCATTATTAAATTAATAATTTCAGACCATTTCTTTTCCATATATTAATATCCTCCGATTTGTACAGCTGTCAATTTTTGTCAAACAAAAATGTTCTTTAAATGATATTTTATATCTAATTTATATAGTTCTTTTTATTAAAAAATTTAAAAAGGAATAATTATCATATATTTTATAAAGTTACTAAAAATAATCAAAATTTACATAATTTTTAGCAAAAATTAACTTTTTTTACACAAAAAGACCTCTTTTTGTGTAATTTTAACAAAAATTAATTTTTTATGCTAAAAATTATGTGTAAATTTTATTTATTACTATTAATAAATATTAATCATTTTTTTTATTTATTTTCTTAATTATATTATTTGATTTTAAATTTTTACTAGCCCTATCTCTAGACATATAAATACTATTATAACATTTTAAATCAATTTCTTCTTCTAAAGGTTTATATGCTGAAGCAAAAGCCCTTGTATCGTATTTAAATGGCATTGCTTTAGGTAAAACAAGATAAAAACTTTTATCAGATATTTCATAATTTGAATTTGATTTTGTTTTATCTACACTACAAATTCCTGTTTCTGTATTTCCTACAATTTTATAATTAAATTTTTGAAAACCAACAGAATTTATAAAATTTTTAAAATTTACCATAAATTTTTTAAAAAATGATGATTTATAATGATTTATATGTTTAATTATGTGTTTTTTAAAAATATTATAAAACCATAATAAAATAATAGGTTTAAATGTCCATGTCTTTTTATAATACACTCGATTTTCTGCAACTACTCGTCTAAAATCAATAAATACATTATTTAAATCTTGTTCACAACCTATTAATCGTTCTTCTAAAAAATGACGACAATATTTCATGTGGTCAGATATATCAGCACTTCCATAATCATTTCTTGTTTTATCATTTTTTAAATCTGTAGAACAAGTAGTAGATAATTCATCTATTACGCCACATATTCTGTATGGTAATCTTGATTGTAATTTTAAATGTTCTGTTTCATATATATATGAATATCTTTTATAACGATAATCATACATACCTACATTGGTAGCTAGACAAGGTATGCCGGGATTATTAATATAAAAATTATATGCTTCAATTATTTCTTTTTCATGTGGAGTAAGATTTTCTTCTTTTTTATTTTTATTTATAATTAACCAATATTCAAATCTTAATTCGGCCCATGAATAATCAGCCATAGCTACAGCACTAAACATTGATGTTAATGTTTTGCCTGTTCCTGGAGCTCCTGCATATATAACGCTATGATTATCGCTTTCACCTTGAGAGTTATACCAATTTTTATATTTCAAATGATAAAACATAAATTTAGTTAAATTGTATAAACTTAATGCTACTGATATTATTAAAGAAATTAAAATTATCATTATTAAATAGTCTTTTTTTACATTTTTAAATAATATCAATGTAATCAATACTTTTATAATAAAAAATATAAAAAATTTAAAAAATGGGTATATATATGCGATTCTTTTATATAGCGGTAGTTTATACAATTTAATATTTTTTTTTATTTTCTTTTCTGTATTTTTATCTTTCATAATTACCTAAAATACATAGTTTGTTATTTTACCTGAATTTGTTGTTTTATCAAATGTATAAATATATTCAGAACATGTTAAAATCACTAAATTATTAGATTCTTTTATTACAAAATCGTAACCTGAATTTGTTAGTTGCGTAAATTGTTTCGTATCAGAATTAAATAAAAATATTCCATTAATATAATTACTAGTACTATACAAACTATAAACTAAATAATTGTTTTCTAATTTATAAAAATTCCCTAATTTTGAATAATCAATATTTGTATCTGTAATCGTATTATTAGCAGTATCTAATAATTTATATGTTGTTTGTCCATTTAATTCACTAGTATAATATATATAATTGTCAAATAATTTTATTGAAGAATAAGTGGCCGATTCTTCGGTTAAATCAATTTGTTCTGTTGAATTTAAAATAGATATTCCAACTCCAAAATTAAAATAATAAAGTTTATCATTTAAATAATACATAGAAGTTGATTTTGAAACAAATTTATCATTTTCATATATATAACGCAAACTACCAGTACTTCCAATAAAATAAACATAATTGCTTCCTATTGAAAATCCACTCATTTTTGCAAAATTTGTATAATTCGAAAATGGACTTGTCATATCTGATAAATTGTAAGTAGAAATAGCAGAATAATCATCAGCAGTAGTATAAAATATTGTATAATTACCTATTGTATATGTAGTAGTTGTAGTTTCACCATAAGATTGAGAATTGTATATATAATAAAATTTTGTGTTACTAATAGTTGGCGAAAATACATAACAACCTGAATATTTATCGCTAGATGAAGTTTTAGCTTTAAAATAATATAATCCATTTTCTTTCTTTTTGAATTCTACATTGTAATAACTACCAGAAATTGATGAATAAGTATTGTCAGTTTTGTTGTATATTTTAATACTACTATTTTGTAGAGCAAAAATATAATCATCATCAATAGTTATAAAACTTGTAGCTAAAAAAGATATTTCATTTAGGCTAAAATTAGTAAAATCAACAACTTCATAAACTTTAGTACTACCGCTGTGTCGAACATAAAATTTTCCGTTATAATCACCTAAAAATACATAATCATAACCAACATCAGAAATTTTTTCGACTTCATATGTTGATTTATTAAATGTATATACTCCTTTATAGTTTGAACCTGAATAACTGAAATAAATTAATGTATCTGTTTCATAAAATGGTTTATAAAATTTATTGTTTATAGAACAATAACTATTATTTTGTAAATCTATAACAAAACCATTATAAAAAGAATTATCAGTATATACCATTAATTTATTTTCATCGAATTTATAATAAGAATCATAATAATTTGGAAGAGTATCTGAACCCTCGCTTTTAGTAACCTTATAAATAGTATTAGATGTTAAGTCTAACTTATAATAATCAGATGATGTTCTAAATATTGCTAAAGTTTCATCTTTATATGCTAATCCTGTAATATCTTTTCCATTAGTTACATCAGTAGTATCAATAACTGATTTTGAGAAATTTAAATAATCAAACAAAACTATGTTGTTATTATTTATAACAAGCAAATTAGAGTCTTTTTCAATATAATCTACAAAATTTTGTTCATAATTAGTGATAATTACACTATTTGAAAAATCATTATTGAAGAATACATATTTGCCATTATTTTCTGAATTTAAATAAATTAAAAAACCATATTCATTTTGTAGCTCTATAGAAATACTATTTTCGTTGTTTAATAATGCGTTAAAATCTTGATTTATTTTATCAAAAATGGTTAGAGTATATTTATTTGTTACAGATGATTTTGAAGTGAAACAAATATAATTATCGTTTTCTATTGAATTAATAATTGAATAATCGTTTTCATAGTTATCAATTAAGGTAAATGAATTATCATCAAATTTGTAATAATAAACACCTAAACAATTAGTATTTGATGATGAAAATATAATACCTTTATCAGTTTCTATTTTTCTGTTTGTTATTTCATAATTATCACAAATTAACTTAAATTCGTTATTTAGTTTATTATATAAATACAACTTATTGTCTGAACCTTTGTAAAAAGTTGCATTATTAACTGACAAAATTGATTCTATAGAAGTTAAATTATATTCTGATACATCAACTAAATTTTGATTGTTTGCTAGTAGATAGTTATTTAAAAATTCGATACGATTCTCTAAATAGTTGACCCTGTTTGTTAGAGTCGTGATAGTTCCGTCTATATCATTAATTTGATTTTGCAATACTTCAACTTCACTTTTTAAATTATTGATAGTTTCATCTTTTGCTTGTGTTGAAGATTCTAATTCTTCAATCAATGTTAGTTTTTCATTTAATGTATTTTGCAAAGAATTTTTTTCACTTATCAATAAAACAATATCATTTTTTAATTTTTCATTTTCTGCTAACTTATCAGCAATTTCGTTTTTTGCTCCTGTTAATTCTATTTTAATTGTGTTATTTTCTTCTGTTAGTGAATCTACTTTTGTTTGATTTTCTTCTGTTATTTGACCTATTTCTTCATTTTTGTGTTCATTTGCTAAATATGTACCTCCTGCGAATGCTGATACTCCAACAACTCCTAACCCTATTATTGTAGGTAAAATTTTACTCATATAATTACTCCTTTAAACTCCAACTATGGTACTTTTATAAAAAGTTAAATTAATCTCTAAATATGAACAGTCTGTCCATGTTATTTTATAATTGTTATAAGATATTTGTTCAATATCATAATTTCCGTTTGTTTCAACAGTTAAATCTCTAATATCTCCATAAATAGACATTTCACCACTAGAAGATATTTCAAATTCTGCTTTAGGATAAGCTACACTTGTAGAATTAATCCTTTCGCCTGAATATACATTCGTTTCAGAATTATATTCTACTGTAAATGTATATACTTCTAATTTACTTAAAACACCTGAAATATTACAAACGACATTACTTAAATCTTTAATATTAAGTGATATATGTATGTAAGTAGCATTTGCCCATTTTATTGTATATATAGAGTTTTCATCTGTTATCGAATAATTTCCATCTGTAGAAATAGTGATGTCTGAAATTTTAAAATTTGTATTGTCTGATAATGATAATTTTAAAGTATCACTTGATTTAGGTATAACATTTATATTTGAAAAATCTTGAATTTGATATGTATTTTCATTTAATTCGATAGATATTTCAGTATTTATATTAGAAGTTATTTCTAAATCAATATCTTCTAAATCTGTGTAATTTATCCATTCAGCAGTTAATGTTTCATCTTTGTATGGTTTATATGTACCTATACAATTACCTATATCATGTCTATATGTTGAAATTAAAGTTCCTGATTCATTTTTCCAGCCGACTAATACATAGTTTTCTTTAGTAGGAATAGGATAATTTAAAAGACTTTCACCACCACCAAGAGTTAATACTTTTTCATCATCTGCTAATGTTCCGCCATTCGCGTCAAAAGTTATATTGTAAATTGTAGATACTAAATGAATATCTACATTTGAATTTATTATATAGTCTGAAACTTCAACATTGTCTATAGTCCAATATTTATACTTTTCTGTTTCTAAAAATTTTATTTTAGAACCTTTTGTATAGACTTGTTTTGCTATTAATTCATTATTTTCATCATAGTATGAGGCAATACAATAATTTGAAATATCGCCCTCACTATAATTAATGTCATCAGAATTTACATAATCAGCTACTTTTAATGAAACTTCAAATTTATTTTTATTAAAATAATAATTCCAATATTTAACAGCTTCAGCTCCTCCGTCTGTATAAATATTTAAATATGTGCTATTTGTATAAAAAGCAAATTGTAAATTTAAAGTATCAGTTATTAATTCTTCAATATCAGAATTCAAAAATTGATAGGTATATTTTGCAATTACATAATCATCTTCATTGTATGAATATGTGCAAGGGGTATCATTTACAAATACAGCATAATTAGTTTTGTTAGTTAAACCTTTATCTAAAATTTCATCTATTGTTATTGAAGCTGAATATCTAGAATCTGATTTTTTAGTTAGTTCAACATTATTAAATGAATATACAATATTATCAACAACTTCAACTTTATTAGTTTCAAATATACCTGTTATTTCGCCTTTTATACCACCCTCAGCAGTATAATAATAATTTACTTGAATACCAGCATAAGCAGTAAAACCAACAAATAAAACTATTAATCCTGTAATTATGATAATTCTTCCATTTTTAAATTTAAAGCAACAATAAATTAATGCAATTATAATTATTACTATCAGAATTTTTTGTATTGTTGAATCTAGATTAAACATATAATACCTCCTGATAGTTAACATTTGTTTTAATAATTTCATTTCCTATTGTTTCGATTGTATAACACTCATAGATATTAAAGTTATTTAATCCATTATCTGATGTAAAACCTACAAAATTAATATCAATATTATTTAGTTCATCTTTATTAATACAAACGGATAAATAAAGTTTTGATGAATATTGTTCGAAATTGTTTATAAAATCTTCTTTCAATTTTAATGCGTAATTATTATCATCTACTTTTATAAAGTCAAAATCTCGCCATGTTAAATCTTTTATTGTTCTACCAACAAAATAATCATCTGTAGTTATATCGCCTGTTTCATTGTAACCAGTGTTTCCTAAATATGAATTAAACAAACTATCAGTCGCTTTTTGTAGATTTCCCTCATTTACTTTTACTTTTATTGAATAATATGATTTTACATCTATAGTTAGTTTTTCAGCCTTATCAATGCTACATTTCTCTGTATATTGCTTAGTATTTTCATCGTATTCATAATAGTTAAATAAATTTCCAAATTCAAATACAACCGCTTTATTTGTGCCAGCAGGCAAAGATTTAACAGATTGATATAAATTGTAAACTAGATAATTAACATCATATATGTAATATTCACTATGAAATTTGTCTTTTGTCCATATATTATGATATATTCTAACATCTTTAGCGATTAGTGTATTGTTGTCTTTTGGTGTATCTGTTCCTTTGAATTTCATTCCATATAACTCATCACCTATTTGAATTTTAAACACTGTATCTAAATCAATAGGATTCGTTGATTTTAATGAAGTAGAATAATCATCATAAGACATATAATTATAAAAATTAGTTCCTGTTAAGGCACAAGAGTTTTGACAATTATAATACTCTTTTTTCCAACCTAAAATACCTGATGTTCTATCTGAATCAAGTTCACAAGTTATATCATTATGAGTAAATCCAAATATTAACTCATCATCATATATGTATTGTAATCCTTGTGAGAAATTATCTGTTTGATTTTCATCTAACATATAATTAAATTTAACTTCAAAAGCATTATCCCACAACTCTACTTCCATAAAATAAAATTGAGTATTATCAGCGTCTTTAAGTTCTTGAATACCAACTTCAAATGTAGTAGAGATTACTTTTTCAGGAGCCACAAAAACTATATACAAATACCATACATCAATAGCAACCATAATCGTTACAATTAATCCAATTATGACATATAAGAAATCTTTAAGTGATTTTAACAAGTTTTCCTCCTTAATTTAACCGATTAATCCATTCCAGCCGAACCAGTCCAAGCCACTAGCTAACCATTTTAAACATTTCGCTATGACATTGATAAACATTGCTAGCCATTCGGTTAATTTGCTAATTACACCTAACGGCCAAGTTCCAAACAGTATAATTAGCACTATTATTAATGAAATTAATATAATTTTTTTAATCATGAACTATTTTCCTCCTTGCGATTGAATTTACTTTTAAATTCTTTATCAGAATTTATTAGTGTTTCTAAAATGTATTGATACCGTTTACTATCATCGCAAGAAAAGTTAATATAATAAATTAATCTTTCTAAATCGCCTCTTGTAAAATTAGATATCATATTAATGACAAATTTTTTTGTTAAAACCTTATTCTTATATACAAGTTTGGATTTAGAAGATAGTTCAATTAAATCAATAAATGTGTCGATGATTTCTAATGAAGTTTTTAATATTATATCTTCATAGTTATCAATATTTGAAAAATCTATAACATTATGAGCTATAAAGAAATCGTTATATCTTTTAAAGAAAATCTCTCTTTCATTAAAAGATTTAAAATTTACACTCTCACGCGTACACGCACGCGCGCAGTTTATATTATTAACTATTTCTTTGTTAGTAATATTATTATATCTATCTAATCCTTTATATATAGAGTTATTATTTAGGGCGACATTTTGTCGTGGGGGTACGACATTTTGTCGTGGGGTAGCCTTAAAATCATTATTTTTTGTGGATAACTCTGTAGATAAGTCTTGATTTTTAGTAGATATCTGTGTGGATTGTGTTGTGGATAATTCTTCTATAAAATGTGTTGGATTTGAATATCTTGTATAAATTACTCGTTTATTTTCTTCAAATTCAACTTTCAAATAATTCATTTCTTTACATTTTTTAATAGACCTTTGAACACTTCTTTCATTGCATAAACAAAAATCAGCAAGATAATTATTGCTTGCGTAACAACCTGTATTATTCTCTTTTGAGCAGAGATTATCAATTTCTGTTATGATAATTTTGTCTAAAGGAGTTAATTTTGCATTGAAAAAAACTGACCTATCAATCCAGACACCTTTTAATTCATAATTTAATTCTGAACTCATAAAACCCCCTAAATTAAACAATATTCAGCATTATTGTGATAACAAATTAAATCAGCATTACAACCACAGGCAGTATGTAACTCGAAAAGTCTTAAAGCTTCCAAAATACCTTTTGAACAAAAATCTCGTACTTGATTTTTAACAATTCTTCTACAAATAAATGTTTTGTCTAGATTCAAAAATTCAGCAAGGCTTAATTGCTGATTAGTCAAAAAATTGTACCTTATCAATAGAAGCTTCAAATTATTCATAATCCCTCTGAAAATTTAAGGCCAGTTTTGAGATTCGAACTCGATTAGACCAACTCAACTGACATATAAACTTGCTTATTGCAAGCAAGTTTATCGGATAAAAAAGAATGTAAAAAGCAGAACCTTAATTAAGGGGGATTTCATATAATTAAGGTTTTTTAAATCAACTATTTTATTTAGGGGTAAATTTTTTCAATAATTGATTTAATTTTTGTCAGTTTTGAGATTCGAACTCGATTAGACCAAACTCAACTGACAAGTTAAACTTGCTTATTGCAAGCAAGTTTATCGGATAAAAAAGAATGTAAAAAGCAAAACCTTAATTAAGGGGGATTTTATATTATTAAGGTTTTTTAATAAATTGTTATTTTTTTAAGGAGCAACGAAACAACAATTTAAAAACTTAGAACAACTAAGTTTTAATAATATAATATACAATATTTCTTAACTTTGTCAATTAAAAATTAAATATTTCTTAGTTTAAAATAAAAAAAATTAAAATATTTTATATTTTTAATAGATTTATTTATAATTATTTTGGGGGGGATATATGGAATTCAAACTTATTAATTATTTAGAAAAAAGAGGTTATACTCAAAAAAAAATGGCTAATGATTTAAATTTATCAACATCATTAGTTAATCAATATGTAAAAGGAAAATGTTTTCCTGATTACACGATGTTATGTAAAATCGCTGATTATTTACATGTTACAACTGATGAATTATTGGGTAGAGATACAGATATTATTAATTTAAAAATGTTAGATGAATCTGAAAGCTATTTGATTAAAAAGATATTGCAAATGAATAAAATGCAAATTGAAAAAACAAAAGCCTATGTTATGGGCTTAACAGAATAATCAGTAGAATAAAAGAAGTGAAGATTCAATATAAAATAGAATTTGAATATGTGTTTTAAAACTAGGGGAATTTGATGTTTGAAGAAAGTTATATAGAAGAACTTGTTATAATGAATGAATTTTTAAAAAACAAAATGCTAATTTAAATCATGTAATTAATTCAAATGAAATTTATCAGGCAAGAATTCAAGGAATAATTGATAAAATTAGCATTTATAAAGAACAAAAAGAAAATATAAATAAAAACAATTTGCTTCTTCCATTAGGGGAGGCAACAATGAAATATAAAGGAATAAAAATCCACAAAAATAAAAATTGTAATACATGGTACACTCGAATTAGAAAAAATGGAAAACAAATTTATATTAGTGCTAAAACTCAAAAAGATTGTTATAACAAACTAAAACAAGCATATAAACAAGATTATAATCAAATAAAATCATATACTCTCTATGAATGGTATTTAAAATGGATTCAACTATATAAACAAAATGTTAAAACTGAAACAATTAGAGATTACAAAAACTTAATCAAAAATTTAAATACTATTACAAACATTGATATGAATAAAATATCAGTTGAACAAATACTAAATATTTTAAACAATATGTCGGCAGAAAGACAAAAACAAAAAGTATATGAATTACTTAGTATGTTATTTAAAAAAGCACTAGACAATGATATTATTACAAAAAACATTATGTTAAAGATTGATAAGCCTAAACACACGAAACAAAATGGAAAAGCATTGACTTATGCTCAAGAATTAGAATTTATTAATCAATGTAAACAAATAAAATATGGAGATTTGTATTTAATTGCCTTATATCAAGGATTAAGAAAAGGCGAAATTTTAGGCATAACAAATGAAGATATAGATTTTGAAAATAATACTCTTAACATTAATAAAGCAATTAACAATCATAACAAATTTGACACAACAAAAAATGAATTTAGTAAAAGGATTATGCCATTATTTGAAAAATCTAAAGAAATATTATTGAAATATAGAAATATAAAAGGAAGAATTTTTAACATATCATATAATCAAATAGATAAATATACAAAATTGTTAAACAGTAAATTATCGTTTAACTTTTCACTAAAATACATGAGATTCACATTTATAACTAGGTGTCAAGAAACAAATATACCTGAATTTATAATACAAGCATGGTGCGGACATCAAATAGGTAGTAAAGTAACTAAAAGTGTTTATACAAAATTTAATCAAGAAGATAATACTAAGTATATTAATATACTTAATTCTTCAAAATTCTACTCAAATTCTACTCACTAAAAAAAATTACACTATTAATATTAAAATATGTAGTGTATAAAATAAAAAAATACCACAATATATTGTGGTATTTGGCGGAGATGGAGGGATTTGAACCCTCGCGCGCATTGCTACGCCTACATCCTTAGCAGGGACGCCTCTTCAGCCACTTGAGTACATCTCCATTTAATCACTTTTGCATTCTATCAAATCAAATTCATTTTGTCAACAATTTGTAGTTTATTTTATTATTTTTTTATAAATTCTATAACCTTAAAAAATTAATTAAATTTTATCAAATATTTATTATTTCTTCATTTTATCTCTTAATTTTTGAATTTTACTTAGATTTTTATTAAATTTTATTTAATTTTTGTTAAATTTGTTTAAATCAATTTTTTATAAAATTTGTTTATCTTACAATATTAAAATTTTTGTTTGCATATTTTTAAAAATTAAATTTACTTTTATACATTTAAAAATTTGTAATGTTTAATAATTTTATTATATTTTATAAAATTTTATTGACATCTTTTGTCTGTTTTTGTATGCTATTTCTAATAT
Source organism: uncultured Christensenella sp. (assembly GCA_949293925.1). Taxonomy (GTDB): domain Bacteria; phylum Bacillota; class Clostridia; order Christensenellales; family UBA1242; genus CASFHD01. The sequence continues at coordinate 15,679 of CASFFI010000044.1, forward strand.
TGTTGGTGAATTATGGATAGAATTAGAGTTGTTATACCTACATTTAATGAAGAAGGCAATGTTGTAAATATTGCCAATGCTATTATTAAACATTTTGAAACTGAATTGCCTGAATATGATTATTTTATTCATTTTATAGATAATAAGAGTACAGACAGAACGAGAGAACTTATAAGAGGGCTTTGCAAACAAAACAAAAAAATTAAGGCAACTTTTAATGCTAAAAATTTTGGACAATTTAATTCTCCTTTTTATGCTCTTCTTCAAAATGACATAGGTGGAGGAAGTAATTGCACTATAACAATGTGTGCAGATTTTCAGGACCCTGTTGAAATGATTAAACAATTTGTTTTGAAATGGAAAGAAGGTCATCAAGTTGTCGCTGGAATAAAATCAAAAAGCAAAGAAAATAAAATTATGAGATTTTTGCGAACGATTTACTATAAAATGATAAAAAAGATGAGTACAATAAAGCAAATTGAACATTTTACAGGTTTTGCATTATACGATAACAGTTTTATTGAAATTTTGAAAAAGATAGATGATCCAACTCCTTTTATACGCGGACTTGTGGCAGAATTTTGCGGTGATTTAGCTACTATTGAATATACTCAGCAAAAAAGAGTGGCTGGTAAAACTAAAAATAATTTTAGAACGCTTTATGATGCTGCAATGCTTTCATTCACTACCTATACAAAAAAATTGCCTAGATTGGCGACAATCTTTGGCGGGTTGTTTTCAGGATTATCATTTATATCTTTAATAGTTATGTCTATATTGACTCCAATATTTAATATTCAGCCAACATTTGTTTGTGCTAATTTAATTTTGTTTATCGTCTTTATAAATATGTTTTTTATAGGTATTTTAGGCGAATACATTGTAAATATGAATGTTAGATTATTACATAGACCTCTTGTTATTGAACAAGAACGATTAAATTTTGAGGAAGATGATGATAAAGAAACTTTATAATTTTTTCAAGAAATTTGATTATAGATTAAAGTTTTTAATGGTTGGTGGTTTAAATACTATTGTTGGTCTTGGTTCATATTGGTTAATTTTATTAATGTTTGGAATTAATATTACTAAACATTACGATGGTTATCTGCTAATCTTAATTGCGACAATTATTAGTCAATGCATTGGAGTGTTACACAGTTATTTTTGGAATAAATATTTTACTTTTGAATCTGTCAAAAAAAGTAAAATTGAAACGATAAAATTTGTTAGTGTTTATTTATTTAGTTTTGGTTTAGATTATTTGTTAAAATATTTGTTGAGATTAGTGCCATATTTTAATGATATAATTATAGCGTTATTAACTGTAATTTGTACAACTATAGTTAGTTTTGTAGGTCAAAGATATTTTGTTTTTGGCAAATGTGCAAAAGTAAAAAATAATATTGATACAACTAACGATTCTGATAAAGAAACAGTTAATAAAATGAATATTAATGATAGTTTGAATTTTGAAAATAAAAATAATAAAGATATTATGAAATAGTTAAAAAATAAGTGTTTAAATTACGATTTGGGGAGGAAAAATGAAAGTTGTTATATTTGCGGGTGGTTTTGGTACAAGAATTTGCGAAGAAAGTGTATATAAACCTAAACCTATGATAGAAATTGGAGGCAAACCAATTTTATGGCATATAATGAAATATTATTCTAGTTTTGGACATAATGAATTTATAATTTTAGGTGGATACAAACAGGAAATTATTAAACAATATTTTAATAATTATTTCTTATCTTCTTGTGATATTACATATGATTACAATAGTTCAGATATAATTAAAGTAAGATGTAATAACTGTGAAAATTGGAAAGTTACAGTAGTTGATACAGGTTTAAACACTATGACGGGTGGCAGACTAAAACGAGTTAAAGATTTTATTGGAAACGAAACATTTTTGTTGACTTATGGCGATGGAGTTTCTAATGTTAATATAAATGAAGTTATCAAACAGCATAAAGAAAGCGGAGCGACTGTTACTTTAACTGCCTATAAGCCAGAACAAAGATTTGGACTTTTAGATTTTGATGGAGATATAAAGATACGTTCTTTTAAGGAAAAACCAAAAGATATTGATCAATGGATTAATGCAGGTTATTTCGTATGTGAACCAGAATGTATAGATTATATTTCAGGTGATAGTATGCCATTTGAAGATGAACCTTTGACTAATCTTGCTAAAGATGGTAAATTATTCGCATATAAGCATAAAGGTTTTTGGAAGCCTATGGACACACTTAAAGATAAAACCGCTTTAGAGGATATTTGGAATAAGGGCAATGCTCCTTGGAAAATCTGGAGATAATTAATGGAGATTAAAACATTTTATCAAGATAAAAAAAGAGATGTAACGCTAACTCTTTTTTTCATTTTTATTGCAATGTTATTATCATCTATAGTTTTTGGATTGATTTTTAAATTTACTGTTGGAAATATAAAAAATGTATTTGATGATTTTGCCGCAGTATTATCTTATTGCATTATGGATAATACATATTTTGCTGAAGGTGAAATGGCAACTATTTATCCACCTATTGCATTTTTAATCTATTATCCTTTCGCTTTGATTTGTAAAGATGATATAAATTTGTATATTTCAAATCAAATATGTTTAAATGACCTTGCTACAAGCAAAATGTTTTTAATTTCGTATTCTTTATTTGCTTTTTTACAACTTTCTTTGCTAATATTTATTCTTTACAATTTAATCCAATCAAACAAAATACATAATGTTATTATTACTCTGATGTTGGTACTTTCTGGCCCTATAATTTATACATTTATTAGAGGTAATGTGATAATAACAGCGTTTATGTTTGCTTTATTATTTTATGAATTTTACAATAGTGAAAAGCGTTGGAAAAAAGAATTGTCATTAGTGTTTTTAGCATTATCTATTTCAATGAAAATTTATCCCGTTATATTATCACTTTATCTATTAAATAAATCAGATTTTAAATCTATATTAAAAACTGCAATATACACTGTTATCTTTGTGTTTTTGCCATTTATATTTATAAATGGCAATTTTATTGATAATATCATTAAATTTTTTAAAAATTGCTTTTCATTTAATTCTAATCATTTATCCAAATATGGTTTGACTAATATTTCATTTTCCAATGTTTTAAATTTGATATTTCTTGAAATTGGCAATTTGCTAAATGTGAATTTATTAAACATTTCAAAATATATTAGTTTGTTTATTAAAATTTGTTTGATAATTACAGCGTTGATTTTGGTAATTAAATATAGGAATACAACTAGAGAAATGGAAATTCTTATAATTATTATAACTACTTACATTCTTATTCAAGAGATTTCTTACGCTTATTCTGTTTGTTTTATGTTAATACTTTTCTTATTATTCTTTAAACAAATAAAAAATTTGAAGAAAAAAGATTTTATAATTTACAGCATTTTATATTTTGCGTTATTTTGTCAATTTTTCTATATTATAAGGTTTTGCATCTTACAACATTTTATTTTAATTGCGCTTTTAATCAAAGCAATATATGATTTAGTTAATAAAAATAAAATAGAAGATGTGCAAAATGAAAATTTTATTTAAAACATTAATTAAATTTAGTACATTTTTAAATAGACTAGTACAAAACATTTACAAATTATTAAAAATGTGTTAAACTAAAATCATTTATTGATATAAGGAGAAATTTTATGAATATATTTCACGATTTAAACCCTAAATATGTGTCTAGGGATAAATTTACAGCAGTTGTTGAAATACCTGCTGGTAGCAAAAATAAATATGAACTTGATAAGGAAACCGGACTACTTAGATTAGATAGAGTATTATCAACCGCTACTAGATATCCAGCAAATTATGGATTTATTCCTCTAACATATTGTGATGATGGTGACCCATTAGATGTTTTAATTTTAACACAAGAAACTATTTATCCTTTAACAGAAGTTGATTGTAAACCTATTGGTGTTATCAACATGATTGACGGCGGAGAAATGGATTATAAAATTATATGCGTACCTACATCTGATCCACAATATAAAAATTATAATGATATATCTGAACTTTCAAAGCATATTTTTGATGAGATTAAACATTTCTTCTTGGTATATAAAGCATTGGAAAACAAAACAACAGAAATTGATGGTATTGAGGGTAGCACTAAGGCAAAACAAATTGTTGATGAGTCTATCGCACTTTACAAGAAAAAATTTATTAAATAATGGGATCTCCCCATTTTTTTAAAATATAAGGATAGTTATGGAATATGATTTTAAAATAATTGAAAACAAATGGAAAAAGTTTTGGCAAGACAATAAAACATTTAAAACAGATATTAATGATTTTTCTAAACCTAAATATTATGTACTAGATATGTTTCCATATCCATCAGGTCAAGGGTTACATGTAGGACACGTTGAAGGCTATACAGCAACAGACGCGGTCGCAAGGTACAAAAGATTAAAAGGATTTAATGTTTTGCACCCTATCGGTTTTGATTCGTTTGGACTTCCTGCCGAGCAATATGCTGTAAAAACTGGGAATCACCCTGACGGATTTACTGAAAAAAATATAGAAACATTTACTAGGCAATTAAAAGACCTTGGATTTAGTTATGATTGGGACAGAGTTATATCTACTTGCAAGCCTGATTTCTATAAGTGGACACAATGGATATTTTTAAAACTTTATAATAGCGGTTATGCAAGGTATGAAGACACTTATGTGAATTGGTGTGAAGGTTTAGGTTGTGTGCTTGCCAACGATGAAATTATCAATGGAAGAAGTGAACGCGGAGATTTTCCTGTTGAAAAACGAATAATGAAACAATTGGTTATTGATATTCCTAAATATGCAGACAAATTGCTTCAAGGTTTAGAAGAAGTTGATTGGCCAGAATCTACCAAACTTATGCAAAAAAATTGGATAGGCAGAAGTGAAGGTGCTAAAATTAAATTCAAGGTAGCAAACACAGATAAAAGTTTTGAGGTGTTTACTACAAGACCAGATACACTATTTGGGGCAACATATTGCGTATTAAGTCCAGAGCATAGTCTTGTAAAAGAGATTATGTCACCTGAATGTGAAAAGTCAGTGCTAAATTACATTTATGAATGCGCTAAAAAAAGTGAAATGGAACGCACAGAGTTAAATAAAACAAAAACAGGGGAATTTGTTGGTGCTTATGCTATAAATCCTGTTAACGACAAACAAATACCTATTTATATTGCTGATTATGTTTTAAGTACTTATGGTACTGGTGCTGTTATGGCTTGTCCAGCACATGATGAGCGAGATTATGAATTTGCTAAAAAATATAATTTACCTATAATACCTGTTTTAAATGGAGATATATCTACTTCAGCTTTTACAGGCGATGCAGAGCATATTAATTCTGAATTTTTAAATGGTTTAAATACAATACAGGCAAAAGAAAAAATGATTGAGTTTTTGGAACAAAAACAAATAGGTCAAAAAGTTGTAAATTATAAAATGCGTGAATGGATTTTTGCTAGGCAGAGATATTGGGGAGAGCCAGTCCCTATCATTCATCTTTCAAACGGTGTAGATGTGCCTTTAAAGGAAGAAGATTTGCCATTAGTTTTGCCAAAGTTAAAAAATTATAAAGGTGTAAACGGCAGACCTCCACTTGAAAATGCTACTGAATGGTGCAATGTTAAAGTTAATGGTATAGATGGGGTAAGAGAAACTTCAACTATGCCAGGCAGCGCGGGGTCATCTTGGTATTATTTGAGATATATCGACCCTAAAAATGATAAAATATTTGCAGATTATAACCTATTAAAACATTGGATGCCTGTTGATTTGTATGTAGGTGGACCTGAACATGCAGTCGGTCATTTGTTATACTCGAGATTTTGGAATAATTTTTTATACGATGAAGGACTGACTCCTGTAAAAGAACCTTTCAAAAAACTTGTACATCAGGGTATGATTTTAGGTGAAAATAATGAAAAAATGTCAAAGAGTAAAGGAAATGTTATAAACCCAGATGATGTAGTAAAAAAATATGGGGCAGATACTTTAAGACTCTATGAAATGTTTATGGGGCCTATAACAGACACAAAACCTTGGAATACTCAAAACATTGAAGGTGCTAAAAGGTTTTTGGAAAGATGTTTTAGAATATTAACTTCACAAAAAGTTAAAGATGAAGAAAATCATAATCTTGATAAAATTTATAATCAGGCAGTTAAAAAAGTAGAAAGTGATTATGAAAATCTTGCGTTTAACACTGCAATTAGCGCCCTTATGATTTTAATGAATGAATTTTCAAAGGTTGATATAATACCTAAAAAATACGCCAAAGGTTTCGTTTTAATGCTTTCACCTATTGCGCCTTTTATTTCAGAAGAATTATTTGAGTTGTTAGGTGAAAATGCAGGTATTATAAATGCAACTTTCCCTAGTTATGATGAAAAGTTGTGCGAAGAAAATGAAATAGAAATTCCTGTTCAAGTAAATGGTAAAGTTCGAGGTAAAATTACTATTCAAAAAGATGAAGATAAAATTTCAGTAGAAAACAAAGCAAAAAAAGCAGTTGAAAATTATTTGACGGCGGAAATTGTTAAAATAATTTATGTTAATAACAGCATTGTCAATATTGTAATAAAAGGTTAATAAAAGTCACATTAATTGTGGCTTTTTTCTTGCTTGTAAATTATGAAATATTTTGTTATAATTAATTTATGAATTTAGATATTGTTAAAGTAAAATCTTTAAAACACACTCTTAAAATTTTTAAATATTTCTTAAAGAATTTAGACGGAGAAACTTTTATAATAGTTCCAGATAAATTGTCTTTATTTATGGAACGCTTTCTTTTTGAATCAACTGATATGGAGGCTAGTTTTGATATTCAAGTTATGACTATGAATAGGTTTTGCAAGTCTTTATTAAATGATTTGAATGTGGAGTATAAAACAATTTCAAGAATTGGAAGTATTATGTTAACATCAAAATCAATTGATGAAACAAAACCTGAATATTTAAGTCAGTATTCGAGTTTTTCTTATGCTAGTGAAATTTTTAACACCATTTCACAAATAAAATCTTCAAATATAGAGTATAACTCCTTAACTAATTTGAATTTGTCTAAAAATCTTTCCAATAAAGTAAAAGATTTATCAAAAATTTACGCTTGTTATGAAAATAAAAAAGCAGGACATATTGATAGCAGTGATATTATTAATTTGGCCTGTATGAATATGTGTAATGCAAAGCTAATTAATTCTAATTTTATGTTTTTAGGTTTTGATGATTATACAAGTTTAGGTTATACTTTTTTTGAAAATGTTTTAAGAAATTCAAAAAAAGTTATATCCTTTAATTATTCAAATTATTCAGAACCTAACTCTTCTATTTTTCCTAATGAAGTTATTTTAAAATTAAAATCTATTTGCGAAAGTTTGGACTGTCCATATAATGAAATATTATCAAATTATGAAGATGATAAATTACATAGTTTTCTTACAGATAATTTATTTGCATACAAAAATTCATCTTTAAATTTAAATAATTGCCCGATTAGGCTTGTTAATTCATCTGATTCAATAAACGAATTAGAATTTGTTGCAAGGGATATTAGAAGAAAAATTTTAAATGGTTACAAATATAAAGACTTTACTATTGCAACTTATGATTTTGACAGTCTGAGATATGAACATATTTTGAGCAAGTATGAAATAAATTATTATCTTGATAAAAGTGTTAAATTAAAAGAAATTTCTCTTTACAAATTTTTAATTAGTTTTTTGAAGCTATTTAATGAAAATTTTTCAAATATTGAACTCATAAATTTTATTTATTTCGAGTTTGTAAATATAGATAATAAACAGAAAATAAATTTAATTAACAAAATTAGAAAATATAATTATAGAGGCAATTTAAATTCTGATTTATTTGATGAGGAATCGGCAAAACTTTTAAAAAATTTATTTGATAAATGTAAAATCTTAAAAACTGATACAATTTTAGAGATAAAAAATAAAGTTGTTTTAATATTTGATTTATTAAATATCGATGAAAAAATTACCAAAATTTCAGAAAAAATAAGCAATTTTAGACTAAAAAAAGCATTTATTCAATCAAAATCACAAATTTTTGAAATTTTTTCTCAAATTGAACAGTTTTATGCTGATGCTAATTTGGAAAAGGTAATATCTATTTTAGAAGAATCTGGGGATTTAATTGAAATTAATCCTTTGCCATTAACACTTGATGCAGTGCAAATTGTTGATGCTAGTGAGATTTTGTCTATCAATACAAATTTATATATTGTTGGTTGCAATAGTTCAAATTCGCCTGTTGTTTTGCAAGATTGTGGAATTATTTTAGACAATGAAATTTTAAATATTAATAGCAATAGATTTTCGTTGGGTCCTACTGTTAGACACATAAATAGAATAAATAAATTTAAATTGTTTAATTCAATGTTGACTTTTGATAATTCTTTAACCATAACAATGTCTATAAAAAATCCTTCAGAAAAATCTGTGTTGGTTAAAGAGTTGGAAGATAGAATTTTAGTAAGTTGTAAAAATTTAAAAATTGATAGAGATAGAGAAATTGACAATCGTAATGAAATATTATCAAATAGCGATTTAATAGATTATTCTTTGAAATTTAATGAGCCTTGTAAACTGTTAGATGATTTGACTTGTAACATAAACAATTTAAATAGTTTATCAGTAAATGAAATAAATAAAATTGATTTTGTTTCAGCATCTTTTTTGGAATCGTATTTTTCTTGTCCTAGAAAATTCTTTTACGAAAGAATTTTGAAATTAAAACAGCGTGAAGAATATAATATCGAAAGTAGAGAAATTGGGGATATTATTCATAAACTCGCAAAAGCATATTATCAAGGCAAAGATAAAATAACAGATATAAATATATATGCTACACAAAAAACTTTGCAACTTATTAGTCAAAATTTAAAATTAAAAATTCAAAAAGATGAAAGTATTTTAAAACTTCTTTTAAAAGAATCGCAAAGATTTTTGAATGCACTTGAGTATATGGACAAATATTCAACTTTTGTTCCTAAATATTTTGAGTACGGGTTTGGCAATTTTGAAAGCAGTGAAAACTTTTTGGGAGATAAAAGATTATTAGGTTTTGTAGATAGAATTGATATTTGTGATTTTGGCTTTAGAATAATTGATTACAAAACAGGTAGTGTTGATGTTTCATTGAAAGAACTATATTATGGACTAAAATTGCAATTATTTTTATATGCAGATGCAATTAGAAATATTTTTAACAAAAAAGCATTAGGTAGTTTTTATTTTCCGATAAAAAATGAATTTGGTAGTGAAATAAAAAATCCATGCAGATTAGATGGTTATTTTGTGAATGAAGAAAACAACATTAGGGCTATGGATACTAGGTTAAATACTAGCGATTATACAAAAAGTGATATAGCAAAAATAAATTTAAAACGTACAGAATTTTCTGCAAGTTTAAACTCGGATAGTCCACTTTCGTCATCTGAGTTTGATGACCTTATGAAATATGCTAAAGACGTTTCAAAAAAAGCGGTTAGTGAAATATTCTCTGGCTATATTGCACCTAATCCTGTAAATGCAAATAAATTAGTGTGTTCATATTGTCCGTATCTAGAACTTTGCAGAATGAAAAGTTATAATGTTGAATCAAGAAATATTTCTTCAAAACAAATTGACGATTTCAAAGGGGATAGCAATGAATAATTACGAAAACTCACAATTAAAAATATTAAATTCCACATCAAAAAACATCTTAGTTTCTGCGTCTGCAGGAAGTGGAAAAACTACAATAATGATAGAAAAGATTAAAAGACTTTTAATAGAGAAAAAAGTTGATATAAATTCACTGTTAGTTGTTACATTTACAGTATTAGCAGCAACTGAAATGAAGCAAAGATTAATTGATTCCATTAAAAATGAAATTAATAATTCTGATGAATCTGAATATTTGCATAACCTGTTAGAAGAAATTAGTTTGGCATCAATAGATACAATAGATGGTTTCTGCAGTAAAGTTATAAAAAAATATTTCTATAAATTAAATCTTGAACCGAACATTAACATTATAACAGGTGCAAGTGTTGAGTATTTTATATCAAAAGCTATGGATAATGCAATTTTAAAATTTTCAAAAAATTCCGAAGATATAGATACTTTAGTTGATATGTTTCAATCATCTAAAAGGAATATGGAAGGATTAAAATCTTTGGTTTATGATACTTATACATATATAATGACGCTAGATAAACCAGATGAATTTTTTAAAAATTCAGAAGATGTTGATACAAATATAAATATATCAAAAAAAATAATATATAACGATATAAAAAAATGTATAGATTTAACTCATGAAAATTTAAAATTTTCACTTAATATCTCTACAGAAATATTGTCTAAAAGAGTTCAAGATATTGTAAACAACCTTGAAATGCTACCTGAAAGATTTGAAGATTTTTTTGAAAATTTTATCAACTTGGATTTATCACTTCCTCGAATTAAAAAAGATGATGAAGTTGCAGTTCAAGAATTAGAAGAAGTTAAAGAAAATTTAGAAAAAATTAAGAAAAAAATTGAAAATTATAAGAAAAAAATACCAAATTTATACATTTTAAATAATTTTACTGAAAATTATAAGCTACAATTACACAAATTTATTAGCCTTGTAAAATTGTTTTCAGAAGAATATACTAGCTTAAAGAAAAAATACCACTCACTTGATTTTAATGACCTTGAAAGATATATGTTAAAATTGCTTCAAGATGATGATGTTTTAAATGAATTTAAGTCAACATATAAATACATTTTTGTTGATGAATTTCAAGATGTAAATGATTTGCAATATATGATTATTTCAAAATTAAATTCAAATAATTCTAACACCTTTTATGTGGGAGATTTAAAACAAAGTATTTATGGTTTTAGAGGTTCATCGCCTGATATTTTTAAAAGTATTTATGAGGACTACAAATACAACTTAAATGGCGAGACTATTGAGATGAATTGTAATTTCAGAACTAGCCCTGCGATACTTGATTTTTGTAATCACATATTCAGTAAACTAATGACTTATTCTTCTTCAGGTATAGATTATAAAAGTTCATCAATGTTTGAACCTAAAAGAGATGACTTCCCATTAGATTGTCCTGTAGAAATGATGTTGGTCGATAAGGATATAAAAAAGGAAAACAAAATTAATGGTTTTAAAATATATTCAGTAAGAGAACATATTGAAGATGATGATTATGATGCCGATTTATATGAATGTATGTTAGTGCGTAATAAGATAAAATCTATAATAGGAAAAAACATATATGACGCGAAAACTAAAAAAACTAAAGTTGCAACTTATTCAGACATTGCCATATTAACTCGTGCAGTAAATACTAACAAAATTTCAAAGTTAAAAAATATTTTGTCTGACTCAAATATTCCTTTAAAATTAGATTCAGGAATTAAATATTTTGAAAGTGAAGCAATACGAATAATCTTGGATATTTTAAAAGTGGTTTCTTTTAATTATTCAGATATTGAATTTATTACAAGTATAACTTCTCCACTTGGCAATTTTACAAACGATGAATTAGTTTCTATTAGGGCATTCGTTCCTAGTGGAAGTATGATTGAAGCAATAAATTTTTACGCTGAAAACAGTAATGACAGTTTAGTTGAAAAAATTAATAAATTTTATTGCACTTTAGATGAAATTAGAATTAATGCTAGTTGTATGTCAAATGTTAGTTTGGTTAAAAATATACTTTATGATTTTGGTCTTTACAATTATTTAATTGCACCCATAAATGGAAAAGAACAGTTGACTCAAATATTCGAATTTTTATCATCAATTTCTAATATTGAAGATAATATGCCACTTCCAGAATTTATTGAATGCATTGAAGATAATTTCTTGCGAAACAATAAACAAATAATTTCAGATAGTGAAGACGCTGTTGTAATTCAATCCATTCACGCCAGCAAAGGATTAGAATATCCTATAGTAATATTGTTTAGCAGTTCTTCTAATTACAACATTTTATTAGATGTTAAAAAAGAAGTCGTGTTAGATAAAAATTTAGGGATAGGTATTTATAATTTTGATTTGGAAAATCGTATCAAATTGGATAGCATTATAAGAATTGCGATAAATCTAAAAAAAGGTGAATCTGGTTTAAGTGAAGAATTAAGACTTTTGTATGTCGCATTTACTAGGGCAAAGAATAAATTAATAATAACAGGGAATATAAGCAGTTCAGATTTGATTAAAGGTAAATTTAATTCAAATAGCAATTTGGGTAATATTTTAAGCGTGTTTAAAAATAATTTAAATAAATTTTTAAATGAAAATTTAAAAGAATTTAATTTGTATAATTGTAATGTAAAAATCTACAACTTTGAAGATTATAATGCAAATAAAAATAAAAATTTAGAAGAATTTATTGAAATTGGCGAAAAAAATATAAAATATAATGATTTTTATTATAAATTTTCAAAAAATCACAATATTTATTTGAAAAACAATGTTACCGCTATAAATCAAGAACTATCTCAAGAAGATGTAATAATACCTATTAAACTGGAGAAAACAGAAATTGATTTAAATGCAAATTTAAAAGCAAATGAAATAGGGAATTTATATCATAAAGCATTGCAACAATTGGATTTTGAAACTTTTGAAAAATCAAAATTAGATGTTGACAATTTAGTTTTGCAAAAAGCATTTCAGAACTTACAGCCATTATTTGAAAGTGCGATAGAAGTAAAAAAAGAAGCTAAATTTATGATGTATGTAAAATACAATGAAATATATAAAAATTCAGATATTTTAGATAATGTATTAATACAAGGTGTGGTTGACCTTATGATTATTAAAAAAGATAATGTAATTTTAGTAGATTATAAATATTCTAAAAAAAGTGATGATGCTTTAAAGAAAACTTATTCAACTCAATTAAATTTATATAAAATGGCTATTGAAAAGTGCTATAAATTACCAGTATCTAAAAAATACATATATAGTATATTGTCAGGGTCCTTAATTGAAGTGTAATCCTTTAAAAATTCTATATAATCTTTAAATTTATAATCCCTGATTGGCATCGGTTTATGGTTGTCAAAATATAACACTAGCGCTGGCGAAATTGATTTATATTTTTTATAAACGATTGCATCTAGTAAATGATTTTCTTTAACTAATTTTTGTGCGTTTTTGTGATAACTATAATAACTCATATTATATTGTGAGTTATTTTTTTATTTTTATATATTTATTCAAATATTTTATTTTTATTTATTTTTTATTGGTTTATTTAATGTATTTTATACAAGCCGTTTTATATTTTTTTAATTTAATATTATTTTAGATAATTTTAATAAATTAATTTATTTAAATTATTTTATTATTTTTTATTTGATATTTTTAATGTTATTAAAATTTATTATTTTTTTTAATTATTTTTCAATTAATTTTTTAATATTCTAGAATTTATTATTTTTTTATAGTTTTTTAGTAATTTTTTTATATTTATTGATTTTTTTAATAAATTTTAAATATTTTTTAAATTAATTAATTTAATTTTTATTATATTAATATTTAGTAAAAATCCATTCAAATAAAAAGGTTTTTGATAATGTAAAATATTGTAATATGAAAATAATAACAAATTAGTTGTTACGCGTTATTATCTTATGAATTATATTAATTTGACATTAATTATTATTTGAAATATAATATAAAAAAATAATACAAAGGGAATGTATGAAAAAATTTAATGCAATACTAAAAAAAATTAAAATGGCAAAATCGATTGCTTTATTTTGTCATAAAGAAGCAGACATAGATAGTGTAGGAAGTGCACTTGCAATGTATGAGTTTTTAAATATATCGGGTAAGAGTGTGGATATGTTTTTATCTGAACAAATAGACAACAGATTTAAATTTTTAAAAAATAGTGATAAGTTTAAGTCGTTTGAAGATTTGTCTGATTGTTATGATTTGTTAATATCTCTTGATTGTGCTAATGTTTTATTATTAGGCAAATTCACAAACTATTTTATGTCGCATAATAATACCATTAATATCGACCATCACAAAGATAATTCTAATTATGCAAAATTAAATTTTGTTGATAATGTTTCTGCTAATTGTATAAATATTTACAATATTTTATCTAAAATTAAATTTAAAGTTACATTAGATATTGCGAACTTTTTGTATTCTGGAATTATAGGGGATACTTCTAATTTTAC
>CASFFI010000045.1 GCA_949293925.1 uncultured Christensenella sp.
AGGTCTTATCTAAAACAAAGCAAATAATTACTTTGTTTTGTTAGTTTATTTTATTTTAGTATTTTTACTTTTTTGTGTCAAAAAAGTAACAAAAAACCAATTCAAATACACTCGTTTCACGAGTCTATTTGGGCTTTTATTACATTTAACCCAGTTTAAATTCCTATAATTACCAAAGTCTAATTACATCATCTTTAATAAATTATTTTGTGAAATTAGAATGAAAACGAACCAATTCAAATATACTAGTTTCTCGAGTGTATTTGGACTTTTATCACATTTAACCTAGTTTAAATTCCTATAATTACGAAAGTCTAATTACATCATCTTTAATAAATTATTTTGTAGAAATTAGAATGAAAACGAACCAATTCAAATATACTAGTTTCTCGAGTCTATTTGGGCTTTTATTACATTTAACCCAGTTTAAATTGCCATAATTATCAAGTTTTATTACATTTTAAATTACTATGCTTTAAAATCGTTTTATTAAAAGTTATTTTTTATGACATTTTTATGTTATTTCATAATAAAAAAGTAGTGTTTTGAACTACTTTTTCATTCTTATTGTGTATTTTTGCAACTTTAAGTTGCTGTATTTTTATTGTAAATTCTATAATTTATTTATAATGTCTATCAAATTAAATTAAAATTATCGTATTCTTTTACGCAAAACCATCACACTATTTTATGTATAGTTTACTTTTATAATACATTGTATTAATTTAATTAATGTGTTCTATGTTGCAGTTATATTTTATTTGTTTTTATATGTATTGATTTATTAAGTCAACGTGTTCTTTTGTGTTACTATGATTATTGCTATTTTATGTATAGTTTTACTTTTATAATAGTTTGTATTGATTTAATTGTCATGTTCTTTTGCGTTACTTTATTTATTGATTATTTAATGTATAGGTTTGATTTTATGTCGGTTGCAATAACACATTAACGTGTTCTTTTGTGTTACTTTTCTATCAAAGAAAAGTAACAAAGAAAAGTAACAAAAACTATTTAATGTTATTTCTGATAAGGCCTACGACTTTGCCCAAGATAGTAACATTTTTAGCATAGATAGGTTCCATAAAGTTATTTTCTGGTTGTAGTCTAATTATACCATTTTCTTTAAAGAATCTTTTAACTGTTGCTTCCGAGTCTATCATAGCGACCACGATTTCGCCATTTTGAGCAGTTGATTGTTTAGAAACCACGACATAATCACCATTACAGATTCCTATATTTATCATACTTTCGCCTTTAACGCGCAAGCAGAACATATCATAACCCTTAAATAGATGTGATGAAAAATAGAAGGTATCTACCACATTTTCATAAGCGGTAATAGGTGTTCCTGCTGCAATAGTGCCTATTACATCAAGGCTTAAAACATTATCCGTTGAATTTTCATCACTAACGATTTCGATTGCTCTATTTTTAGATTTTTCGCGAGAAATTTTACCTTGTTTTTCAAGTTTATCCAAGTAATATTTAGCAGTAGAGGTAGAGGCATATTTTAGACCTGAACAAATTTCTCTTACAGTGGGAGGGTAATTATTTTTCTTTTTATAGTCAATAATAAACTCCAAAACTTTATTTTCATTATTCATAAAAACTCCTAAAGATAACTTCCAAGATATTATAGCACAAAAAATTGAATTGTCAAACATTTGTTCTACAAATTTTCAATTTAATCTAAAATATAGATTAATTATATTTGAAATATTTTCATTTCGATTATTTATATTTGATATAAAATCTTTTACTTTTAAATTTTAATTTGATAAAATCTTGTTATGGCAATAGGGTATTATATAGATAGAAATAAGAAAAATTTAAGAAAATTAAATGATTTATTAATGGAATTACCTGATATATGCAGTGTATATTTTATTGGGATTTCGAATGATACGACACCGCTTACAAGGGTAAATTATGCAAGGGACCTTAAAATATTTTTCAATTATCTAATTGAATTTGAAAAACCTTTTATGAAATTCAAAATTAAAGACATTTCTGTACAAGATTTAGACAAAATTGATTCTATGATGATAGAAAGATTTTTAAATTACACATCATATTACGATAAAGTTACAGGGCAAGTAAGGACTAATACTGAACTAGGAAAATCCAGGAAACTATCCGCCGTCAGAAGTTTTTTAAAATTCTTTTTCGATAAAAATTTAATTTTATCGAATGTAGCGACAAAAGTAAAAACTCCAAAGATACATTCTAAAGCAATTATAAGGCTTGAAGATGATGAAATGACGGATATAATTGACCGAACAGAGAGTTTACAAGGATTTTCATTGCACCAACAAAAGTATAATGACAAATTATCATTAAGAGATACAGCAATAGTTACACTTTTTTTAGGCACAGGCATTCGTGTAAGTGAATGTGTGGGTTTAAATGTAGAAGACATCAATTTTTCAAATCATAGTTTCAAAGTAATTAGAAAGGGTGGAAATGAATCTATTTTATATTTTAATGAGGAAGTAGAAGAGGCGTTGAAAAACTATTTAATTTTACGAGAAAGTTATAAACTTCCAGACAGTGAACACGCATTATTTGTCTCCATTCAAAAAAAGCGTATGGGTGTTCGAGCAATGGAAAAATTAATTACAAAATATGCAAGAATTTCGACTCCTTTAAAACGGATTTCTCCGCATAAATTAAGAAGTACATTTGGAACAAATTTATACAGAAGCACAAATGACATATATGTTGTAGCAGAAGTTTTAGGTCATAAAGATGTAAATACAACAAAGAAGCATTATGCTGACATTTCAGAAGATATAAAAAAGAAAGCCTCTACAAGCATAAACTTAAGAAAATAATTATTTATGATTGAAATGTTTTAAAATAAAATATATATTATCTTAAAAATTATAAAAAATATATTGTTATAACATTAAAAGGTGCTAATAAATTAAATAAATTAAAAATTTAAAGTGAATATAAAATCAAATATAAAACATTAAAAAATAACTGTTTATTGTAACTTTAGATAATTAATAAACATCATATCAATTATGTGTAAAGATATTGTAAAATAGTTTATTTAATATACATAATAAACAATGCTAACATTTAATTTTTTTAAATTAACAAATAAGATTTATAATTCTATTTGAGAAAGAAGTTATCATTTGTTAGTTATAATTAAATATCGACGTATTAAAGACACATCAAAATGAATAGTCGCTTGATAATATTAAACATATTCTAAAAAGGTAAATAATAAAAAATATGATTAATTTAATAGTATAAAAAAAGGATATTTGTTTTTTGGGCAGTTTAATTGTTTATAATTTAATAGTATAGAATGTAATTAGTTGATTTTATAAAAACAATTTGGTATAATATAGGTCAAATTTAGGAGAATTTATGATTGATATTAATTTAATCAGGACTAATAAAGAATTAGTAAAAAACAATATAAAAAAGAAATTTCAAGATGAAAAATTACCATTAGTTGATGAAGTTGAAAAATTAGATATTGAACTTAGAAAGATTCGTTCTGAACGTGACAATTTACGAGCAAAAAGAAACACACTATCTCAACAAATAGGCGAATTAATGCGTCAGGGCAAGAAAAAAGATGCAGACATTAAAAAAGAAGAGGTTGTATTTAATAATGCACATATTCAAGATTTAGAAAAACAAGAAGATGAGATTTCTAATCGAATAAAGAAGATTATGATGACCATACCTAACATTATTGATGACAGTGTGCCTATTGGAAAAGATGACAGTCAAAATGTAGAAATTGAGCGTTTTGGAACGCCCGCCGTCCCAGATTTTGAAATTCCATACAACGCAGATATTTTAGAAAGTTTCAATGGACTTGACAAAGAAAGTGCTGGAAGGACTAGTGGCAGTGGTTTTTATTATTTAATGGGAGACCCTGCAAGACTTGTGTCAGCAATGTTGTCCTATGCTAGAGATTATATGATAGATAAAGGATTTATCTATTGCATTCCGCCATTTATGATTCACAGTGATGTAGTAAATGGGGTTATGAGTTTTGCTGAAATGGACGCTATGATGTACAAGATAGAAGGGGAAGATTTATATTTAATAGGTACTTCTGAACACTCTATGATAGGTAAGTTTAAAGGTCAAATATTAAAAGAAAGTGAACTTCCTATTACTATGACTTCATATAGTCCTTGCTTTAGAAAAGAAGTTGGTGCACACGGAATAGAAGAAAGAGGAATATATCGTGTTCATCAATTTGAAAAGCAGGAAATGATAGTGATTTGTAAGCCTGAGGACAGTATGAATTGGTATAACAAAATGTGGCAATACACAGTTGAAATTTTTAGAAATTTAAATATTCCTGTTAGAACATTAGAGTGTTGCAGTGGTGATTTGGCAGACTTGAAAGTTAAATCTTGTGATGTTGAAGCGTGGAGTCCAAGGCAAAAGAAATATTTTGAAGTTGGTTCTTGTTCAACATTAGGCGATGCTCAAGCAAGAAGACTAGATATTAGAATAAAGGGCGAAAAAGGAAATTATTTTGCACATACTCTAAACAATACCGTTTTAGCATCAACAAGGGCTTTAATTGCTTTGATTGAAAACAATTTACAACAAGATGGCAGTATAATTGTTCCAAAAGTTTTAATTCCTTATATGGGTGGAAAGGATAGATTATATCCTAAAAATTATCAACAAAAAAACTAATAGCACCTTTAATTTAAGGTGTTTTTTTTATTGTTATTATAGCGTTGATGAAATATTAATGTTATCGAAAAGAATAAATATAAATGTTATTGTGTGTTAAATTGTATTAAATATACTATTATTAATTTTGTGAAAATTTGTAATTGTTTTTTATGATTTTATAATTTTATGATTTTATTGACAAATTTGTATTGGTTGTGTTACAATCTTTTTGTGGAAACACTTTAAAAGGAATAATTATGAGAAATATATCGACATTTTGTGCGATAAGTGTTCCCGTATTTGTAATAGTAATGATTGTAATGCTCGCTGTAGGTATTATAGCAGGCATAGTTATTAATATCGTTATTTCTAATAAAAAACTTAATAACACAAAAAATCAGGCAACTAAAATACTCGAAGATGCTTATGCACAAGCAAAATCTATAAAGTTAGAACAAGTAAATAAAACAAATGAAGAAATTAATATCTTAAAATCTTCTTTTGAAAGAGAAAATCAAGAAAGACGCGAACAGTTTTCTAAAAGTGAAGAAAGGCTGACTTTAAGAGAACAAAATCTGATTAAAAAAGAAGAAGTTTTAGAAAAGAAAACTGAAAATCTAGAACAGATGAAAGAATTATTGCGTGCAAAAGAGCAAGAAGTCATTAAAAGAGGAGAGGATATTGAATCTGAAAGAAAAAAGATTGATGAAAAATTAGTCGAAATTTCATCTATGACAGTAGATGAGGCTAAACAAGTTATTATTGATAAATACACTGATGAAGCAAAGTTAAGAGCAGCAAAAATCGCTAGAAATATTGAAGAAAATGCAGTAATGGACGCTAATAAAAAGGCTAAACAGATTTTGACTTTGGCTATTCAAAAGTGTGCTGCTGACCATACTAGTGAAGTAACTGTGTCAAGTGTAAGTCTGCCAAACGAAGAGATGAAAGGACGAATAATAGGGCGTGAGGGTAGAAATATTAGAGCATTAGAAATGTCAACAGGTGTTGATTTTATTATTGATGATACTCCTGAAACAATTGTAATTAGTGCTTTTGACCCTATAAGGCGTGAAGTTGCAAGAATTGCTCTTGAAAAATTAATGCTAGATGGCAGAATAAACCCAGCTAGAATAGAAGAATTAGTCGAAAAAGTAAGACGAGATTTAGATAATACTATGAAAGAAGCAGGCGAAAATGCTTGTTTTGATGCAGATATTCACAACATGCACCCAGAATTGATTAAAATTTTAGGAAGATTAAAATATAGAACAAGTTATGGACAAAATGTTTTAAATCATTCTTTAGAAGTATGTTACATCGCTGGATTACTTGCAGCAGAAGTAGGTGCAGATATTAAACTTGCAAAACGTGGAGGATTGTTGCACGATATAGGTAAAGCGCTAGACCACGAAATAGAAGGCACTCATGTATCAATAGGTGTAGATTTATGTAAAAAATACAGAGAAAGTGAAGCAGTAACACATATTGTTGCCTCTCATCACAATGATATTGAACCACAATCTATTGAAGCAGTATTAGTGCAAGCAGCAGATGCAATTTCTAGTTCAAGACCAGGAGCAAGGCGTGAATCATTAGAAAATTATATTAAACGATTAGAAAATCTTGAAAATATTGCAAATTCATTTGATGGCATTGAAAAATCATTTGCTTTGCA
Organism: uncultured Christensenella sp.; assembly: GCA_949293925.1. GTDB lineage: Bacteria > Bacillota > Clostridia > Christensenellales > UBA1242 > CASFHD01. Next base: position 6,350 of record CASFFI010000045.1, read on the forward strand.
AGCAGGTAGGGAAATTCGTATAATGGTAAAACCAGAACAAATTTCTGATGATAGGGCAGTGCTTTTATCTCAAGAGATTGC
>CASFFI010000046.1 GCA_949293925.1 uncultured Christensenella sp.
GTGTATTGAAAAAAAGATTTCTAACTTCAATTTTTGTGCCAATACTTCCTGCCACCCTAACAGGCTCAAAGAATTCTCCACCTTTAATCTGCATACTTACAGCAAAATCTGCATCTTTATATCTTGTCTTAATATCTACTTCACTTACTGCTGAAATACTAGCAAGAGCCTCACCTCTAAATCCCATCGATAAAATTGCTTTTAAATCTTCCGGATCTTTTATCTTGCTTGTTGCATGGGGCAAAAATGCTTTTACAATGTCTTCTTCCATTATACCTATACCATTATCTGTTACACAGATATAATCAATTCCCCCACCCTTTATTTCTATTTTTATACTGTCAGCGTTGGCATCGAGTGCATTGTCAACTAATTCTTTTACGACAGAACTTGGGCGCTCAACAACTTCACCTGCACTGATTAAATTAATCATTCGTTTATCTAATACATTTATCATAAATTCCCTTAACTTTTTTCAGTTATATAATTTTATTTAATTACATAATCCAATATATATTATAAAATATTATAACAATTGTCAATTGTTAATTATCAACTGAAGATATTAAAGATATAATAGCAACTAGTATTAAATCGACTACTAAAATCATTATAGAAATAGACCCAAGTGCAAGAATAATAGATGAAAAAGATAGTAATGCCAAAGTAAAACTAGTAAATGCTGAATTTGAAACAACAAATATAATCAAACTAATTAGCGAAAAAATTGCAATAAATAATAAAAATCCTTTTGCCCCACTTTTTAAATCTTGCGGACTTAAATTCATGTGCATAGAAATACAAATCCCTAGAATTATGAAAATCCACCACTTTAAATCAGTTAGATTTTTAAAAGTAAAAATATTCGAAATTAAAATTTTTAAATTATCTAAAAAACTCTGTAAAATTGCATGAATTGTAATATTATTTGTGTTAAATCTTGAAATGTTTTGAAAAATTTCAAAAAAAGCATCTTTTAAACACAACCTAATTAACAGAATAATTACAAGACTGCCGACTAAAATAGGACCTATTGCAACAAAGAATAATCCTAATTGTTGAAAGATATTTTTTTTGTTATAACTAAAATTTACATATCCTAAAACCTGAGCTTCTTTGTCTGTATTATAAAATTTGACACCTTCAACTTTTATGCCAAACGGATAGCAAAAAATTAGATGTCCAAATTCGTGAATAGGTGTTCCGATTAAACCTGTCAATCTGTAAAAACCAAAGCCTTTTTTTGCAGTGCTAAGTATAAGTATATTCAACATATACAAAAGAACACCTATCAGTATCAAGACACCCAAACTTGAAAAGAGTTGTAATAATAATCCTTGAAAAAATCCCATTAACCCTCTAAATCTTTTAAATGTTGTTTAGCTCTTTCTATAACCTCGTTAGGAAGGCCAGCCAAAGAAGCCACTTCTATGCCATAGCTTTTGGTAGCACTACCCCTTTTTATCTTACGCAAAAAAACTAATTTACCATTGTGTTCATCAATAGAAATACAATAATTTTTTACAGAATTTAATTTTCCCTCTAAATTTGTAAGTTCTAAATAATGTGTTGCAAATAAAGTTTTTGCTTTTATTTTGCTATCTAAATATTCTATAACGCTTTCTGCTATAGATAGTCCATCATAAGTAGATGTTCCCCTACCCACTTCATCTAAAATAATAAGACTATTTTTAGTTGCAAATCTAAGTATATTTGAAACTTCTACCATTTCAACCATAAAAGTACTTTGACTTGCTAGTAAATCATCACTTGCCCCAATACGAGTAAATATTCTATCAGTCAAAGATATACTTGCCTCTTTTGCAGGTACAAAACAACCCAAATGAGCCATATATGTTATAAGTGCCACTTGTCGCATATATGTAGATTTACCTGCCATATTAGGTCCTGTTAAAAGCATTATATCGCCATCATCAAAATGTGAATCATTTGGAATAAACTCATCATCGAGCATTTTTTCTAATACCGGGTGTCTGCCATCTTTTATAGATATTTTTCCATCTGTTGTAATAATAGGTCGAGCGTAATTCATTTCAACTGCAACTGATGCAAAAGATAGTATTACATCAAGATTAGAAATTATTAAAGCAATGGATTGCAAAGGTTTTGTAAATTGCATCATATAACTTCTTAAATTCTCAAAAATTTCAATTTCTAGTTTTATACTGCTTTCACTACTAGTTAAAATTTCATGTTCTAATTGTTTTAATTCATCAGTTGTATATCTATCATTATTTGAAATTGTCTGTTTCCTTTCATAATTTAATGGCACCATATTTGCAAATTGTTTAGGCACTTCTATATAATAGCCAAAAACTTTGTTATAAGCAATTTTTAATGTTTTAATTCCTGTCAAATTGCGTTGTTTTTCTTGAAACTCATTCAAGTAATCAACTGCCGAGAACTTCATATTTCTGTAATGGTCTAACTCATCATTAACCTTAGATTTTATGTAACCGCCCTCTTTAATTTGATAATTTAATTCACCTAAACCATCATCTTTATCAGACCTAATAGTAGAAAAAATTGTTTTTACAAGTTCAGGAAGTTCCATTAAACTATTTGCAAGTTTTATAAAATTATTATCATTTGTGCTTAATATTATTTGCTTTAATTTAGGTATCTTATTCAAACTATCCATTAAACTTAAGGTTTCTCTGGGATTAATATTCCCAAATGAAATTTTACCTACTATTCTTTCAATATCTTGAATGTTTTTAAGTTCGTTATTTAGACCAACTCTAAAACTATCAGATTTTGTTAAAAACTCTACCATGTCTAGTCGTTTTTCGATTAGAGTTTTATCTTGCATAGGTGAGTTTACAACTTGTCTTAACCTTCTAGCGCCACCTGAGGTTACTGTTTTATCTAATACGCCTAAAAGACTTCCAGATTTTTTATTATCGCGCATTGTACTTTCAATTTCAAGGTTTCGTCTAGTATTTGAGTCTATGTACATATATGAATTGTTTTTAACTAATGATGGCATTTTTAGATGTTTAATATCTCTTTTTTGAGTTTCTTTAATATAATCTAAAAGTGCGCCTATTGCTATTACACATTCATCTATGTCAAAATCGTATCCTTTAAAAGTTGTTATATTGTACTGTCTTAATACTGACCTTTTTGCGCTATCTAAATTAAATGACCACTCATAGTATTGTTGAATGTTAGGGCAATCTGAATGTTTGCTTATTGTCAACTCATCAATTGATTTAAAGAATGCATCATTGCAAATAATTTCTGAAGGTGTTAGACGCATTATCTCATCATTGATGTAATTTAATTCAAATTCTTTTGAATATCCCGTCATAAATTCGCCTGTAGAAATATCGCAACACGCATAAGATATTGTATCTTTTGACTTATAAATACTCATTATGTAGTTATTTAATGTACTAGTCAACATTGAACTATCCATTAAAGTTCCAGCGGTTATAATTCTTACCACTTCGCGATCCACAAGTTTACCTTTTTGTGGTTCGGTAATTTGTTCACAAATTGCAATTTTATAACCCAAACTAACAAGTTTTGCTGCATACTGCTCATAAGCGTGATAAGGGACACCACACATAGGGGCACGCTCTTCAAGACCACAATTTTTCCCTGTAAGAGTTAGTCCCAACTCTTTTGAAGCAATTATAGCATCTTCATCAAACATTTCATAAAAATCGCCTAATCTATAGAACAAAATACAATCCTTATAATTTTGTTTGGTTTTTTTATAAATTTCCATCATAGGACTTAATTTTTTTTCTTTAGTTTTCATTTTTTCCCTTTTATAATACTTCCTGATAATTTATGATTTCTAATAGTTTCTACGCGAATATTTTGGAAAGTATTTTCAATTTCATCTGTCACATTATCACTTGGAAGATAAACTTCTCTTCCGCCGTCAGTAAAGCCAACTGTTACTCCTGAGTCTGTGCGTATTAGTGCATTATAGACCTTTCCAAAGCATTTTGTTATATTATCAGTTTGAATAAACTTTTGCGTTCTAAGTAAGGTATTTAATCTCTTTTTCTTAACTTTTTCTTCAATTTGATTATCAAACTCTGCTGCAGGTGTTCCTGTACGCTTTGAGTACATAAAAGCAAACACTTGGTCGTATTTTACCTTTTTAATAAGTTTTAAAGTGTCTTGAAAATCTTTATCTGTTTCACCTGGAAAGCCTACTATAATATCTGTTGATAGTGATATGTTTTTAATCTTCTTTTTAGCAAAATTAATAAGTTTTAAATAGTGCCCTACTGTATATCTTCTATTCATAGCCTTCAAGATAGTATTGCTACCTGACTGCACAGGCAAGTGTAATGATTTTGCAATTTTTGGTTGCTTTGCCATAACTTTTATAATTTCTTTATTAAAGTCTATTGGGTGAGAAGTCATAAATTTTATTTTAAAATCGCCCTCTATTTTACACAGAGTGTTTAATAAACTAGAAAAACTTGTTTTAGGTTGCAAATCTTTGCCATAAGAGTTTACATTCTGACCTAAAAGTGTAATATATTTATAACCCTTATCTACTAAGCATTTTACCTCTTGCACAATTTCGTCTAGACTTCTACTGCGCTCTCTACCTCTAACATAAGGCACAATACAATATGTACAAAATTTATTACAACCATAAATGATATTTACATAAGCATTTTTATCATCATCTCTAACAGTTTTTAATACTTCAACATTTGATATAGGTTTATCAAAAACCTCATATATTTTTCTGTGTTCAATATCAAATTTTGTCAGATAGCTTTTTAACATACCTATGTTATATGTGCCTATAATAATATCTACAAAAGGCAATTTTTTCTTAAAATCGTATTTTCCTTCTTTTTGTTGAGGCATACAGCCACAAACTACAATTATAAGGTCTGGCTTTTCTTTTTTTAACTCTCTTAATGCCATAATGTTATTGTACGCTCTATCTTCCGCTCCTTCTCGAATACAGCAGGTATTAAACACTATTACATCACATAGTTTTAAATCATCTGATTTCGACATA
>CASFFI010000047.1 GCA_949293925.1 uncultured Christensenella sp.
TCAAGTGCTATTTCTGCGCCGTCAGGGTTTGTTAAAAATACAAAATAGATACCACCTTGTTTTACTAAGTCGTTTAGATATAAATATCTTGCTTGTTCAATTAATAATAATGTTGTTATGTATTCTCTAGCGTGAATGCCGGCTTGGATTAATATCTGTGTTCCGTCAAAACTTCCAACATGTGTAGCTAGTATATTTTTACCTAAAACGCTTTTTCCTGCGTTGAATAATTCTAGTCCTTCATCTTGTAATTGTACAATTTTTTGAACTAATTCCTGATATGACATAATCACCTCTTATTTGTGATATGCGATGTTGTTTAAAATTGTGAAAGCCCTATAAATTTGCTCAAGAGCAATGACTCGCATTAACTGATGAGGGTAGGTCATTTTTCCAAATGATAATTTATAATTTGCCATATTTTTGATTTCATCTGCGATTCCGTTGCTTGCACCTATTACAAAAGTAATTTCGCTATTTGATAAAGCGGTATTTGAAATTAAATTTGCAAATTCTGTACTAGATAGTTGTTTACCTTCCACGCACAAACAAATACAATAACCTTTAATATATTTTTTTATTAAAACTGCGTCTTTTTTTAAAGCATTAATTATATCGTTTTCGTTTTGACTTGTAGAAATATTTTCTTTTATTTCAACAATTTTTAAACTACAAAATCTAACTAATCTTTTTTTGTATTCATCAATGGCATCTTTTAAATATTTTTCTTTGATATCCCCAACTGTTATAAGATTAATTTTTATCATAATATCCCCCAAATAAAAGTAGATGTTGTTAACATTATACCTAAAACAATACTATAAATCATACTAAGTTTTGAAATATTTGAAAAGCGTGATTTATCTGAATTGAAAAATTTTATATTTGGTTTTTGAATTTTGTAAATTTTATTTATGATTATAAACACTAAATAAAATATAAATATGAATAGCAGAATAAGTATTAAAAATGTTAACACTACAGATGATTGAATAAATATTTTTTCAAGGTTACTAAATAAGTTTACCAATGGGAAATCTAAATGTGAACCATATGAAATATAAATACTTAAAAAATTATTTGTAAAATGGATTATCATAGCAGGTATTAAACTATTTGAAGCAAGAACAATTATTCCCATAAATAATCCTAAAATAAATGTATAGAAAAATTGCAAAATGTTCAAATGTGAAAAACCAAAAAACAATGATGATAAAATTAAAGCAAGTATAGGTTTATTTAGTCTATTTATTCCTCGAAGAATAATTCCGCGATGCAAAATTTCTTCGCAAATTGCAGGCAACAAACAGGTTAAAATAATATCTATATAAAATCCTGACATTGTATATATTGCATTTCCAGAATTTACATTTTCATACCCAAACAAATAAATTATAGTTTGAGAAAATCCTGCTATATACATATTGAGTATAAATAACAAAAACCCTAAAATTATTGATAGAATAATTACTTTATAATTTACTTTTTTAATTCCCAAGTGTTCAAAAATTTGTTTTTTATCAGGCTTAAACAATAAAACGTATAAAATTATAGGTATAATTAAAAGTATTAATATTTGAACTAAAAAAGTAGAAAAATATTGTGATGTTATCAATCCTAAATAAGAGATTGCAAAAACGATGCACAGCAAACTTATTGTTATTGCATATATCAAATTTAACTTAAAAAAATCTAATTCTGACTTGTTCATATTAAAATCCATAAGATATACTTATTATATAAATCACAATTAATGCTATAAATGCCAAATAAAATCCTAATTCATCAAGATAAACTATATGTTTAGAACTTTTAATCTTATTTTTTGAAATATCAGCAGTTGAAAACTTTTTCAAAACTAAACAAATAATACCAATTAGGGCAATAAACGAGAATATAGATAACACTAAAAAAACTATTGAAAAATCAATTGTAAAATTTTTTAAAAAGAAAGTAAAACATAATGATATAAAATTGTTCGTAAAATGAAAAATCATAGAATATCTTAAATCATTTGTTTTTTCATATATCAAACATAGAATCATACCCATAAATATAGGGAATAATAGTTGTGATAGGTTGAAGTGATAAATTGCAAAAATCAAACTTGATAAAACTGTTGCAAACACAACTCCTTTTTGACGAAGGATTTTGAAAACAACTCCCCTAAAAATTAATTCTTCCAAGACGGCGGGGAAAATGCACATCGTTATAATTCCAACTAAAAATTCAGAATAGTTAGAGATATTAAAAGATGATGATTTGTAACTAAAATTGTTCAATAATATTTGAAAATTTGCATTTATTCCAAACAATAAAATAAATGAAATAACTGATATTATTACAACTATTAATAAATTATGAAAACTGAATTTTTTAGTTTCTTTTTCAGTATTTAATTTAGTAATTTTTGAAATTATAATATAAGTAAATAAAAAACCTAATAAAGATAATGCATTAATCACACTACTTAAAATTGTGCTATTTAAAATTTGTTCAATTTTTTCTGTTGTATAACCTAAATTTGACATTATAATTTCAACAAATAGTGTTAAAAAAGCACCTATTAAAACCATTAAAACAAAACTTAATATTAGTGCAACAATTGAATATATTATACTTGTTAAACTTTTATTATCTTCATACATATTTTTATTATATAACAATATTAATAAAATTCAAAATTATTTTACGATTTATTAATTTTACTAATATTGTCGAATTTTGAAAATGTAGTCATATTTTCAAAAATATCTTATATATTTGTTTATGAGGTTTTATACCTTTATTTAGGTGGTAGATTTGGAACAATTTATAATTTATGAAAAAGGGAAGGATAATCAACTTCTTTCTATGAATATTTTTATTGATAAATTTGTAGAAATAGAAAATGGAGCAAAATTATTTTCAGGTTGCAAGTTAATAGGTAATTGCAAAATAGCAGGCAGTGCAGAAATACACGAAAATTCAATATTAGAAAATTCTAGCATAGGAAATGGAACAAAAGTTCATTCATCAGTCATTAAAGATAGTGTAATTGGCGATAATTGTAATATAGGGCCATTTGCACAAATTAGAGACAATTCAAATATTGGTGATAATTGCAGAATTGGAAATTTTGTAGAAATCAAAAAATCTATTATTGCAAAAAATTGTAAGATAGCGCATTTATCCTATGTAGGAGATGCTGAAATTGGAATAAATTGCAATATAGGTTGTGGTGTTGTTTTTTGCAATTATGACGGAAAACAAAAAAATAATACTATTGTAGGCGAAAATGTTTTCATAGGTTCAAATTCAAATTTAGTTGCACCATTAAGCATTTCAGATAATGCATTCATAGCGGCGGGAAGCACAATAACTTTTGATGTAGAAGCTAATCAGCTAGCAATAGCAAGAGCAAAGCAAAAAAATACTGAAAATTTTAAAAATCCTTACCTAGAAAATTAAATCAACCTTTAGTAGTCAAAAAAATTCTGATTACTAGGGGTTTATTTTTTGTTTTAAATGTGATAAAATATCATCGGAGATTGTTATGAAGGTAATAGTAGGGCTTGGAAATCCTGATGGGATTTATAAAAAAACTTATCACAATATAGGTTTTATGGTAGTTGATAGACTTGCAAAAAAATTAAATGTTAATTTTAATAAGACAAAATGTAAAGCAGAGATTGCAAAAGGTGACAATTTTGTGCTAGCAAAACCAAAAACATATATGAATTTATCTGGTGATAGTGTATTTGAATTAAAAAAATATTTCAATGCACCTTTAAAAGATATCATAATAGTTTTAGATGATATAGATTTGCCAAAAGGGAAATTAAGATTTAGAGAGTTGGGAAGTGCTGGCACCCATAATGGTTTAAGAGATATAGTTTCAAAAGTGGGACAAACTCCAAGACTTAGAATAGGTATTTCTAAACCGGACAATATGCCACTTGCTGATTATGTGTTGTCAAACATTGATATGAAAAGTTTGGAAATATTAAATCCTGTGATAGATGAAGCAGTTGATATGTTAGTAGAGATTTTGAATAAAGATGAAGATTGAAAATAAATTATTAGAAATAAACACAAATGTTGTTTGCAATGTTGTAACTTGTGGAGAAAAAGCATATTTAATAAAAGATTTCGAAAAATCGCTTTATATTACACCAGATGACAATGAAGCAAATCAAATGTATGAGATGTTGAAAAGTTTTGGATTAAATGTTTGTTTAATTAATTTTTTTGATGGACTTTTTGAATCGGCAAAATTTAAAAATAAAGATTTTAATTTAAAGATTATTAATCTACTTTCAAATTTAGATAGTTTTGACGCAATAGTTTGCTCAAAAGATGTTTTTTGTTATTTTGTACCTAATCAAGAAAATGTAAACTCAAATATAATTCAATTATCTGTGGGTAGTTCTTACAATTTAGAAAGTTTAATTAAAAAATTAATAGCACTTAACTATACGAGAGTTGAAACAGTTGAAAATATGGGCGAATTTAGTCTTTTTGGAGACAGATTAGATATTTTTGTAACAAATTCAAATAACCCAATCAAGATTAATTTTTTTGACGATGAAATAGAGAGTATATATTCTTATGATATAACTACAAAATTTAAAATAAATGATTTACAAAATGTAAAAATTATTTTTAATAAATTATGTTTGTTAGATGAAGAAGAAAATGAATTAATTATTAAAAAAATTACTAATCACAACAACAAATTTTTTGAAGAAATTTTGCAGGGAATTACAAATAATTTAAAAACATATAGTGAATTGCCTTTAGAATTTATATTGCCTTTTTCTAACGGCAAATTTTCATCTTTATTTGATGAACTAATTAAAGGAAGAAAATTGTTTGTTTATAATTCGTTAAATATTTTTAGAGAAATAAATAATATAATATGCGAATTAAAACTTAAAATAAATTCATTATTTAATTTTGAAGAAACTAAAAATATTTATGAAAATTTATTAGAAAATATAAAAAATAATGAAAAAACCTTAAAAAATACTGTATTTTTTGAAAATATTATTGATTTTTCACACAGAAATTATAAAAAAATTAATTATGATGTAGTAACTTTTAATAATTTTTTATACAATTTAGATTTATTGAAAATTGAATTAAACCCATATATTCAGAAAAAGAAAAAAATAATAATATGTTTAAAAAATGAAGAAACATTAAATTCAATTAGTGAAATCTTTAAAAGTACAGGGACACCTTTTTCACTAGGAGAATATAAACCGGGACTCAATTTATCAACACAATGTATTCCTTATAATATTTGTTTTGATAGTAGTGATGAGTTTTATATAGGATACACAAATTTTGCTTATAAAAAAGTTGCAAAAAAATCAAAATCAAACAATGTAACTTTTCTTCCTAAGGCTGGAGATTATGTCGTTCATTCTGTTCACGGCATAGGCAAATGTGAAGGAATTGTGAGCATTAAGACCTCAAATGTATCAAAGGATTATTATAAGATTTTGTATAGAGGTGGGGATTGTTTATATGTACCAACTTTTGATACAAGTGATTTATCACAATACATTTCAGATGAAGAAAATCCAAAACTTAATAAATTGGGTGGAAAAGAGTTCGCTAATTCTATTTCTCAAGCAAAAAAATCAATTGAAGATATTTCTAAAGAATTATTGCAGTTGCAGGCAAAAAGAAATAGCATTAAAGGATTTAAATTCGCAGAAGATGATTATTTATTTACCGAATTTGAAAATGCTTTTCCTTATGAAGAAACAGAGGACCAGTTAAAAGCAATATCTGATATAAAAAATGATATGATTTCTGGTAAAGTTATGGATAGACTTATTTGTGGCGATGTGGGATTTGGCAAAACAGAAGTCGCTATGCGTGCAATATTTAAAGCAGTGGTCAGTGGAAAACAAGTAGCGTTTTTATGTCCAACAACTGTTTTGTCGTTACAGCATTATAATAGTTTAATTGAAAGATTTAAAGACTTTGGTGTAAGTGTTGAAATGCTAAACAGATTTGTTTCAAAATCAAAACAAACTAGTATTTTGCAAGATTTAAAAAATGGCAAAGTAAATGTTTTAGTAGGTACGCACAGATTGTTAAGCGAAGATGTTAAATTCTTTGATTTGGGGCTTTTAGTTTTAGATGAAGAGCAAAGATTTGGGGTGAAAGCAAAAGAAAAAATAAAAGAATTGAAAAATAATGTAGCAGTTTTAATGTTGTCTGCAACACCAATTCCTAGAACTTTAAATATGGCATTATTGTCTTTACGTGATATTAGTGTTATAAATACTCCACCAAAACTCAGAAGTAGTGTAAAAACTTACGCAGTTGAGTTTGATTTAAAACTTGTTTGTGATGCTATTAGATTTGAATTAAATAGAGGTGGACAAGTTTTTATAGTTTACAACAACATTGATGAAATATACAATTTCAAATCTACATTGGCAAACGAATTTTCAGATACAAATTACACATTTGATGTAGCACACGGTCAAATGAATAAAAATTTACTTGAAGATGCTGTTAAGCGTTTATATGACAAAACCACTGATGTATTTATATCGACGACTATTATAGAAAATGGTATAGACATACCTAATGCTAATACTATTATTGTGTTAGATAGTCATAAACTTGGACTTGCACAAATGTATCAATTAAGGGGAAGGGTAGGCAGAAGCAGTGTAAAGGCATTTGCGTATTTTACTTACCCTAAAAATATGGTATTAACTGAAGAAGCGAGCAAAAGATTAGAAGCAATTGTAGAAAATACTGAACTAGGTAGTGGGTTTAAGTTAGCAATGAGAGATTTACAAATAAGAGGCGCTGGCGAAATTTTAGGCAAAAATCAACACGGGCATATAGTAAAAATTGGTTATGATATGTATTTAAAATTGATAGAAGAAGCAGTGTCTAATTTAAAAGGCGAAAAAGTTATAAATTTCAGACCTGTAAAAATAGATGTAGAAAAATCTTATAGTATTTCAGAAAATTATATTGGTTCAGAGGCTGAAAGAGTTTCAATATATGCAAAAATTTCTAAACTTAATGACAAAACAGAAATGTCAAAACTTTTAAATGATATTGAATTGACTTATGGAAAACTTCAAGATGATATTGTAAGATTGTGTAATTTGGCTTTGCTTGCTAATCTTGCAAAAAGAATTGATACTAAATTAATAATTATACAAAAAAATAAAGCAGAAATATGTTTTTATGAAGATGCTAATAAATTAAAAATTTTAGAGAAATTAAAAGGTTTTTCTAATTTGGCAGTTAAAAATAGTTCAAATTTGACAATAATTTTATTAAATTATGCAGGGGATATTGATAAGGCATGTAGTCTGTTTATTGATTATTTTGAATCTATGATTTAACAAATGGTTGATTTTTATTGAAATTTAATATATAATCTAGTATATTTCTTTGCATATTTAGGAGGCTCAACTTAATGAAAATTTGTAAAAAACTATCACTACTTGCAATATGTGTTGTAATGTTTAGTATGATTTTGTTATCAGGGTGCGCTTATTTCCCTGTTGATATGGTTAAATATTATAGTGATGTGGTGGCAACTGTTGGTAATGAAAAAATTACCAGATTTGATTTACTTTCTGCATATAATAGTTATGGTTATTCTTATTATGTTTCTCAATTGGGGAACACTAGTGAAGAAGCTTTGTCTAGCACGCTAGATTTATTAATAAACAGAAGTTTGATTTTGCAATATATTAAAAATGATATAAAAGAATCCACTGATTCACAATATAAATTAAATGAATATGAAGTAAATGAAGCATGGAACGATTTGTTTGATTATATGGACGAACAGATGGAAAATTATACTACTGAGGCTAAAGAAATCTTAAATATAGATGATGAAGCAGATGAAGAAGAAACAACGGATGAAGAAGAAACTGCATATATTTACACTCCATATAAAAAGCGTGCAAAAATAGTTCAAGATGAAATAACTGGTAGTGTTAAAATTGTTGTTGAAGAAGAAAAAACTCCTACAACTGTTAATGAAGATGAATTAGTTTTGAAATCTTATAGAAATTTCTTAACTGATTATACAAACGCATCAGTTCCGCTAGCATTAAAAGAACAATATTTTTCAAATTATGAACAGAAATTGACAACAGAAACTGACAGAAAAGTTTACAATAAGGCTTTAAAACTTTTAAGCGAAGACTTATTGCAATATCAATATTATTTGCGTGATGAAAATGGTAATAAGTATAGCACAAAGACTGAAGATATGATTTCTTGGTTGTTTGAAAGGCAATACGAAAGTCAGTTGGAAACTGCATACTTTGAAAAACTTCAAAATATTTATATTAGAAATGAAAATTTAAGTGTAGATAAATTAACAGATAAATTTAAGGAATTGTATAAAGCGGATTATGATAAATACTATGACAACGAAAGTTCTTATATTTCAAAGATGACCGAAAGTGGAACAGA
>CASFFI010000048.1 GCA_949293925.1 uncultured Christensenella sp.
TCTAAAAGTATGGTATAAGAAATATCTTGCAATTTATTGAATGTCAATTTAACGCTGATTAATTCTCCGGTTAAACTATATTGTCTATTTATTTTTAAGTCAGTTGGAGTTGCCAACTTTTTTGTTGTATTAAATGAAGCTATCGAATTTGAAGAAGAATCGTCTAAATCAGGAATTTTGCTATCTACATAATTTGAATTTGGGTAACTCACTGCTTGAACAAAAATTGTGTGTTCAAATATTGTATCATTTAAGTATTTCAAAATGCCAACTTGTGTGTTTTGCGTTGTGCATATCAATGTCCACTCTGTGTCATTTTTTAAATATATTGAGTAAGCATAAGCGTTTGCAACCTCATCAAAATATACTATAGCATCAGTATTTGTGGTAACAACTCGAACATTTCTTACATCTTGTAAAAATGCTTTTACATTAACTTTTAGGTAGTTGCTGAATAACAATCCATCTGAAGTGTTAACTAATAATTTAATATTGTGAGAACCTTTTAATAAATTAAGTTGCAAAGAAGAATTTTCATTTGATGATGTTATAATAGAACTATCTATTTCAACAATTTCATCATCAACTTGTAATGAATATTTTGTTGCATTATTAATTGTCAACCAACTTATTGTATTTGTAGAATTGTCATATTTAATTTCAAAAGAAGTGTTACTAGTTTGAGGTAAATATATAGGCTCGGATAAGTTTGAAGTTTTATAATTACCAAAACCTTCTATATTTGCTACTATATATGAATTAGGGCTTAATTCAGCTTTTGAAATAACAAATTCATCACTTGTTACAAAGTATGATTTAATAGTTGAATCTTGAGAAACAACAAAAACATTATAACCATTTATATCTATTAAGTTGTCGTGTTCAAAAGTTATAACAATATTATTTTCATTTTCTGTTAATAAAAGGTTTGGACTATTCAATACAGTTGTTTTTGTGTAACTTAATTTGTTAGTCGAATTTGAATCTAGGTAGTATTTGTTGTCACCTAAAGATAATAATGTTATTTCAAATGTTTGAGTGTTTTTTAAGTCCACAATATCAGTTAAACAGATTGTGAAAAATTCTCGTACACTGTTTAATTTTTCTTCATAAATATTTCCAATGATTTTATAATTTTCGGAATTGCAAATGATATTTATCCCTGTTGCGTTTCTATCAACAATTGAATTTAAATACACATTTCCTTCATCATCTTGATAAATTTCAACATTTTCTGGTGTTTTTAACGTGCCAGAAATTGTATATGTTAAAGGCAAAAGTTGCTTGTTACTTAATACAACTGTATCTTCATTTACTTGAGCGCTTTGTACTGTTATTTCATAACTGCCTACAGCATCTATAATTTGTGAAAGATCGAAAGATAGGTCAAAAGTCTTGTATGACATTTCTGAATATGTAATATTATTTGTCCCTAAACTTTTGATATTCACTACATAGTAAATCGAATTAGCTATTGGGTTCCAAGAAACAATATTTTCATTTAACTGTATGGTTGGAATATTTATATTTTCTTCATTATTAAAAGTGTAACTTGATGAAAATTCTGAATTTTTGTAACTTCCGTCAGACACTGCTTTAATTTTTACATCATAAGTTTTATATGTTGAAAATAAATATGTCAATTTTGTTGTCGTACAATAATAAAAGCCATTTTCATATCTTACTATTACATCGGTTGTAGAATTAATATCGTATAGTAAACTATTATCAATCAGAAATTGATACCCAACAGCGTTTTCTACCTTTTCAAATTCTATTTCAATATTGTACTGTCCGCTAGTTTCAACTATTTCAATATTAGTTATTTTAGGTGTATTAAGAGTACCAATTTGTACTTTTTGACAGCCTGTAAAAACAAATACACTAAAAATAAGAATTGCAATTAAATAAAACTTATTTTTCACTTTTCCCCCTAATTTGCAATTATCAGATTATAGCAATATGTAAATATTATTTACATTATAGTATATTTTGTCTAAAACAATCAAATATTTGTATAAAAAAAATAATTAATCATTATTTTAAAGATTTTTAATATATATATGTGAGGTGAAAAATGGAAACAATATCAAAACTTATCAATTTACCTGTATTATCTTTGTATGAAGGAGAAATGATTGGAAATATTAAAGAATTATATTTTGATAAAAAGTTAAAAAAGTTAGAATATTTAAGTATAGAAAATGAAGAGGGTTTAATTTTAGTTATTCAAAGTAAAAATATATACAATATAGGTAAAAATGCGGTAACTATTAAGAACAATAATCAAGCAACATTAATGTCAAATTTAGAGCCATTTGATGAATATTTTGCCCCATTGAATTTTAAAATATTTTCGATGCACGGCGAGTTGTTGGGTATAGCAAAAGACTTTGGTGTCGATGAAAAATATGAGGTAAAATCAATTATTACAGAAGACAAACATATTGATACGAATATGCAGATAAATTGTAGTAAAAATGCAATAATCTTATATGACCAAGATACAGTAAAGATTAATTCATTTAAAACAAAAGCATTAAATCTATTTAAAACAAAAAAAGATGAGAAGGTTAGCATACAACCTATTGAAACTCAAAATGTTATAAATATCTCATCTATAAACAATGATAACCAAGTAAAAGTTGTTAGCAATACAGACTTTTTATTAAACAGAAGAACAACTGCTGACATATTCGGATTAAATGATGAAATAATTATCAAAAATAATTCTCTAATTACTAAAAAAACGGTGGCAACTGCCACCAAGTTTGGCAAATTAAAAGAACTGATGATTAAAAGTCGCTAACCATTAAAAATTTGACGGATTTTTCAAGCATTTTGAATATTTCAATATGCTTTTTTTCATCTTTTATTATTCTTTCAAATAATAATTTTAAACTTTCATTTTGAACTAAATCAATACCTAATTCATAATTTCTAATCGCTTCTTCTTCTCCTTTTATGTTGTTTGTTAATATCGTTTTAAAATTTGTATTATAATTTATGTAGTTCGTTGTGTAATGCATATTCCTCGAATTTGTATAAGTTGGCAATCCCCCAAAACTTACAATTGCATTGCTTAATAAGTCCATATGTTGCATTTCTACAATTGAAATTTCTTCTAAAATGTCTGCAATTTCAGGCTCCATACATCTTGATACTGATGATTGATAAAAGTATGTTAAAATTGCTGTTAACTCTCCTTCACTACTCGACATTAAATCTTTTAAAACTTTTACCGTTTTTGTACATTCTGTAGCACCTACAATTTCAGGGTATGGCTCGTGAACCTTGACTACGATATTACTAAAATCCATTTTACTCCTTTTTAATAAATAATTTTTGATAAAATATCACTTTATTTATATGTTATAGGTTATAATATTGTTAACATTGAACTTGCACAAATTGTTGCATAATACTATTTGTTATGTTAAAATATTTTCATTGGAGTTAGAATGGAAAAATCATCAAATAAGGTTAATAAAACAAACCAAAATAAAATAATTCAAAAAAATAACAGAACAAAGGTTATTGGGATAACGCGTTTTAATCCGGACCCTAATTTTGGATTAAAAGCGGAACAAATTCAATCGCGTGTAGAAGAAGGACTTACAAATTCTGAAGAAGTTACCACATCAAAATCTTATAAAAAAATATTTTTCAAAAATATCTTTACATTTTTTAATATGATTTGTTTTATTGTTGCTTTAGCACTAATTTCCGTTGGTTCATTTAAAAATTTGACTTTTTTAATTATAGTAATAATCAATACTCTTATTGGTATTATTCAGGAAATAAAAGCTAAAAAGACAATGGATAAATTAAGTCTTACAAATTCAAATTTTACTAAAGTAATTCGAGAGGGGGAAATTACTGAAATTTATAAAAAAGAAGTTGTGTTAGATGAAGTTTTATGTTTAAATTCAGGAATGCAAATAGCAGCGGATAGTATTGTGTTGTCTGGAGAAATAGAGGTAAATGAAAGTTTGATAACGGGTGAAAGTTTACCTATTAAAAAGAAAAAAGGAGACTCTTTATTAGCAGGAAGTTTTATATCTAGTGGTACATGTAGAGCAAAAGTTGACAAAATAGGTGGTGATAACTACATAGAGAAACTTACCCAAAAGGCAAAAAAATATACATCAGCAAAAAGTGAAATGCTAAGTTCAATGAATCTTATTATTCGTGTAATTGCTGTGATTATTATTCCACTTGCCGCACTTACTTATTACAATAACTATATTGATAGCAATGGTGATACTTTTACAATAGTAACAAGGACGGCGGGTAGTATTGTTGCAATGATACCAACAGGAATGTTTTTATTAGCATCAATGGCACTTGCAACTAGTGTTATTAGATTGTCAAAAAAGAGAACTTTAGTACAAGAATTGTATTGTATAGAAATGCTGGCAAGAGCAAATGTTTTATGTCTAGATAAAACAGGAACACTAACAGATGGTTCAATGGTTGTTAAAGAGATGGTAAACATCAATAAATCAATAACTGATAGTGAACTAAAAAAAGTTATGGCATCAATAGTTAATGCTTTTCACGATGCAAATCATACTGCTATGGCTTTAAAATCTTACTTTGGTTCAAAATCATATTATTCTGCAGACAAAAAGTTGCCATTTTCTTCAGAAAGAAAGTTTATGGCTTGTAAATTTGGAAAAACATCTTATAAAGTTGGTGCATTTGAATATGTTGACAAAAAGAAAAATCCACAAATAGAAAAAATGGTTAATGAATATAGTGCTAAAGGAATGCGAGTTTTGTTAGTTGCAAAATGCGATAGTGATTTTTCAGATGCTGTATGCGACCATTGTGCGCTAATTGTTTTAGAAGATAATATTAGAAAAGATGCAGAAAAAACAATTCGTTGGTTTAAAGAAAACAGCGTTGATATCAAAGTTATTTCAGGTGATAATCCAGTAACGGTCAGTGAAATTGCTAGGCGTGTAGGAATTGAAGGATATGAAAAGTATATTTCTTTACAAGGATTAAGCAAACAAGACGTGATACAAGCGGCTTCTGAGTACAATATTTTTGGCAGAGTTAGTCCTGAACAAAAAGCAACTTTAGTAAAAGCGTTAAAAGCACAAGGAAAAACTGTTGCTATGACCGGGGACGGTGTAAATGATATTTTGGCGCTAAAAGAAGCAGATTGCTCAATCGCAATTGCAGCAGGAAGTGAAGCGGCAAGAAGTGTCTCTCAATTAGTTTTACTAGATAGTAATTTTAGTTCTATGCCAAGTGTCGTTCAAGAGGGAAGAAGAGTTGTTAACAATGTTCAAAATTCTTCAACACTTTATCTTATGAAAACTATTTTCGCAATAGTGTTTACAATTTTTGTGTTGATTATAGGTACCAAATATCCTTTTGAAACAATTCAAATGCTTATACTCGAATTTTTAGTAATCGGTGCACCTTCTTGGTTCTTAGCAGTTCAGCCTAACCATAATATTATTAAAGGCAGATTTTTGGCAAATATTTTTAAAACAGCACTCCCAGCGGGTAGCGTTTTAACATTAAGTGTTATTTCAATGTATGTGTATCAACACTTTTTTGGTATAAGTGATCAAGTTTTGACAACTATGGCATCTTTAATTTTAGTTTCAGTCGGATTTGTTATTTTATTTAAAGTTTGCAGACCTTTTACTGTCTGGAAAGGAATTATGTATTCTGTTGTAATTATTGTTGCTATTACTGCAGTTTCTCTATTCCCTACAATATTTAATTATGTTACTACTGAATTGAAATTCCAGGAAATTTTATATATGATTGTAATAACCTTTGTATCTTATCCTCTTTATTCTATACTCGTTAAAGCATACGAAGGACTTAGGAATGCGATTAAATAGTGGGGTAGAGTATGAATTTTGATAATTTGAGTTCAGAAATTGAAAATCTAGTTAAAGATTTTGAATTGATTAAGTCTTGTTTAAATTTAAAAGAAAAATCGGAGAAATTAAACAAATTAATTGTTGAGCGTGATGCAGTTAATTTTTGGAGCGATGTCGAAAAAGCAATGAGAACAAACAAAACAATAAAATCTTTGCAGAATTTGTTTGATAATGTTAATTCACTTCAAAAGTCAATTGAAGAAATAATTGAACTAGAAAAAATGTTGAATGCAGAAGATTTTGACCCTAATGCTGTTCAAATGTTGGCAAGCGAAATAATTGATGTAAAACAAAAGTTATCCACATTAAAGGTTGAAACGCTATTAGATGCTCCTTATGATGACAAAAATGCTATCATAACCATTCATAGTGGTGCGGGAGGCACAGAGGCTCAAGATTGGGTTGTTATGCTTGAACGAATGTATCAACAATATTGTAACAAAGAAGGATATGATTTTGAAGTTATTGATAGCCTAGAAAGTGGTGATGCTGGATTAAAATATGTTACTTTTTTAGTTAAAGGTGAAAATGCTTATGGAAAACTAAAAGGAGAGATGGGTGTTCATAGACTTGTTAGAATATCTCCTTTTGATTCATCAAACAGAAGGCACACATCTTTTGCTAGTGTCGAAGTTATTCCAGAACTATCTAATGATGTAAATATTAAAATAAACCCAGATGAAATAAAAATAGATACTTATAGAAGTGGTGGCGCAGGTGGACAAAATGTAAACAAAGTGGAAAGTGCAATACGAATTACACATATACCTACAGGAATTGTTGTTACTTGTCAAAATGAAAGAAGTCAGTTGCAAAATAAAGAAATGGCTATGAAAATTTTAACAGGTAAATTATTTGCACTAGAGCAAGCAAAACAAATGGAACACTTGTCAAATGTAAAAGGAGAGTTGAAAAAAATCGAATGGGGAAGTCAAATTCGCTCTTATGTGTTTCAGCCTTACACAATGGTAAAAGACCACAGAACAGAATATGAAACAAGTGACATTTATGCCGTCATGAATGGAGAACTTACTCCTCTTATTAACGAATATTTAAGAAAATCTCATATTTAAAAACTATCAATTTGATAGTTTTTTCTTTTCAAAGTTTAAAATATGTGATATAATGCGAAAATGAGAAATTTAAAGAAAAATTATAAAATACTTTCTATTGAAAGTAGTTGTGATGATACTAGTGCTTCAGTTGTTGTTGACGGAAGAATAGTTCTATCGAATGTCGTTTCAAGTCAAATAGATATTCACACGCTTTTCGGTGGAGTTGTTCCAGAAGTTGCATCAAGAAATCATATTATGGCAATAGATAATGTCGTAAAAAAAGCATTGACTGACGCTAAATTAAATTTAAGAGATATTGATGCCATTGCGGTTACTTATGGTGCGGGGCTAGTTGGCTCTTTGTTAGTGGGTGTTAGTTTTGCTAAAGCGCTTAGTTTTGCAACTAAAATTCCGTTGATTCCTGTAAATCATATATATGGACATATTGCAAGCAATTATTTGACTTATAAAGATTTGGAACCTGAATTTTTGTGCTTGCTAGTTAGTGGCGGACATACTGCTCTTATAAAAGTTAAAGATTATTTACATCACGAAGTTATTGGACAAACTTTAGATGATAGCGTTGGCGAGAGTTTTGATAAGGTTAGTAAAGTTCTAGGTTTGGGATACCCCGGTGGGCCAATTATTAGTAAGCGTTCTGAACAGGGAAGTGATAATATTGAATTTGGCAAAATACATGATGATTTAGGATATAATTTTAGTTTTAGTGGTAAAAAAACTGCCGTTATAAATTATATACATCATTTGGAACAAAAAAAGTTAGATATACCAGTTAATGATATATGTGCTAGCTATCAAAAATGGGCTGTTGAAGATTTGGTTTATAAAACAATAAAAGCAACAAAAGAATTTGGTTTTAAAACAGTTGTAATCGCTGGTGGCGTAAGTGCAAACAAGCTTTTAAGAGAAAGATTAAAATGCGAATGTGAAAAAATAGGTGTAAGATGTCTTTTCCCAGATTTAAAATATTGTACGGATAATGCTGCAATGATAGGAAGTGCGGGTTATTATAATATACTATATGGTAAAGAATTTGCAGATAATAACTTGTCCCCTAATCCTAGTTTGACTTTGTTTGATGAGATTAATTAAAATTCATTCTAATTTTTGATATATGAATAAATTATTTCTATTAAAGACATATAAAATGTGATTCTTATAGGTGTAATACAATCTTAATTTTATAGAATATCATAATATGTAATTTTATATATAAATCTAATTATAATTTATTTTAGATAATATAAAGATGCAATTTTAGAGATAAATCCAATTACAATTATTCGAGTTAATATTTTGACTAAATATATTTTTGATGGAAAATTATTAACTCATAATGATGTAATTTAAAAATTAAATATTATTATGTTATCGTAGGAAAAATAAAGATTTGTTTTTTGAATAAATTAGTTAATTATTATTAATAAATATATTTTTTAGATGTGATTTTTAGTTATATAAATTAATTAGCATTTTGAAAATCTTTGAAATTATATAAATATAAAACAGATAATTAGATCTACAATTTTTATAATTATTGACAACTAAAAATTATTTTGATATATTGAATTGTGCTGTGAATATAATATGTTGATAAAACTGAAATTGTATCATCGCCATATTAATTTAAAATAGCATTTTGTACTAGTAAAATCATATAGAATATAAATAGTGAACAATTAATGTGTGCTAGTGTTATTTAAGGTTACAGCAACAGCTTTGTAAGGAAATTTTAGCGCCTAAAAAAGACTAAATATAAAACTAAATAAACCACAAATTATGGAGCTTTTTCATTATGCTGATGTGGCACAGTCGGTAGCGCACCGCCTTGGTAAGGAAATTTTAGCGCCTAAAAAAGACTAAATAAAAAACTAAATATACCCCAAA
>CASFFI010000049.1 GCA_949293925.1 uncultured Christensenella sp.
GGATTTGATTATTTATATGAAAGATGGAAGTATTGTTGAATCGGGCAAACACAACGAACTGTTGCAAAGAAACGGTGCTTATGCTGAACTTTACAACAGTCAATTTCAATCTTAACACCTTTATGGTGTTTTTTTATTAAAAATTTCAAATAACTAAACATTTTTAAAATTAGACTCATAAAATATATAAAAGCAATTTATAATTGCATATTTATTTGGAGTTATATGAGTTTATTTGGTACTGATGGAATTAGGGGAATTCCTAATTTTGATTTGTCGTTTGATTTGGTCTATAAAGTTGGTAGGGCTTTATGTTATGGTAAAAAACCTTTAATAGTACTTGGGTGTGATAATCGTCAAAGTTCTGATATAATTTGCTCTTTTCTTATCAGTGGAGTGTTGTCTAATGGCGGTGATGTAAAATTTGTTGGGGTTGTTCCGTCTGCATGTGTCGCATTTTTGACTAAACATTTTAAAGCGGATTTTGGTGTAGTCATTACTGCATCGCATAATCCTAAAGAATACAATGGTATCAAAATTTTCAACTCTTTGGGTGAAAAAATTTCAGTTGAAACGGAAAAAGAAATTCAATCAAATTTAGACCTTGATAAAAATACTAATGATTTTGGTAAACTAGAGTGCGATTTTACTGCAAAATATATTTATGAAAAATACATAGTAGAATTATTTAATAATATAAATATTCCATACAAAATTTGTGTTGATACAGCGAATGGTGCATCATGTAAGATTGCAAAAAATATCTTTAATAAATTAAATATAAATGCAACATATTTAAACAATTCGTGTGATGGAAATAAAATTAATGAATCGGCAGGTTGTTTGAACATTGATAATTTTAAGTCGTTTGTTAAGAAAAATAAATTTGATTTTGGCGTTGCTTTTGATGGAGATGCTGACCGTTTGGTTTTTGTTGATAAAGAAGGATTTGCTTATAATGGCGAAAGACTTATGTATTTGATTGTTTCAAGCGAACTAAATAAGGGCAATAAAATTAATTCTGTTTGTGGAAATATTTATTTAAATTCTGCACTTGTTAGAATGTTTTCAAAACTAAATGTTAATGTATCTAGGTGCAATGTGGGGGATAAATTCTTAATCGAACATATCAATAATTTTAAAAGTTCTTTTGGGGCAGAGGCTTCTGGTCATATTATTATTCCGCAACTTGAATCAACGGGCGATGGTATTTTATCCGCTTTATATGTTTTATCAATTATAAAAAATAATCCAAAACTATTAAAATTGGCAAGATATAAAGAAGATTTTTCTATTATGAAAAATATTAAGTGTAATACTGCCTTATTGAATTTCGATAATTTAAACTCAAAGATTGAAGCATTTGATGATGTCAGAGTAATTATTAGACGCTCGGGTACTGAAGATTTAATTCGTCTTTTTGTGGAAGGTAAGAAGAAAAAAAGAGTTTTTGAAGTCGCAAGTGAAATAGAAAAAATAATTTTTAAACTTGATGAGGAGTGTGTATGTGTGGAATAGTTGGCTTTATAGGTAATAATTGTGAACAAAATTTAATTGATGCACTCTACAAACTCGAATATAGAGGTTATGATTCTGCAGGTATTAGTGTTATTAAAGATGGTAAAATAGATACCATAAAAACAGCAGGAGAAATTAAAAATTTAGATGAAATGTTAACAACAAGAAATTCTAACACTGCAGGAATAGCGCATACACGGTGGGCTACTCATGGTGCTTCAAATGTATTTAATGCACACCCCCACAATAGTTGCAATAATAAAATTTCGATTGTTCATAATGGCATAATAGAAAACTATATAGAATTAAAGCAAGATTTAATCAAAAAAGGAGTAGTATTTTATTCAGAAACAGATAGTGAAGTAATCCCTAATCTAATTTATAAATCTAATAACAAAAGTTTTATAAAAAAATTTATTTCTGCGTGTAATTTATTAAATGGAAGTTATGCAATAGCATGCTTAAATTCAACAGAAAAAAAATTGTACCTTGCAAAAAATAAAAGTCCATTATACATATCTAAATTAAATACTGGCGAAATGATGTGTGCAAGCGACATAATTTGCTTTGAGAGTAAAGCCGTAGATTATTACACGCTTGAAGATGGAGAGTTTGCTGTTATATCTAAAGATAATATAAGATTTTACAATAGTTCTTTCAAAATTA
Organism: uncultured Christensenella sp.; assembly: GCA_949293925.1. Classification (GTDB taxonomy): domain Bacteria; phylum Bacillota; class Clostridia; order Christensenellales; family UBA1242; genus CASFHD01. The sequence continues at coordinate 2,185 of CASFFI010000049.1, forward strand.
TTAAAAAACAATCAAGCAAACTAGGTAAGTTTGATTTCTCATTTGAATTAGGGAATTTTTCACATTATATGGAAAAGGAAATTTGTGAAATACCTAAATGTATAGATAATCTTGCTAGAATTTATTCATCAAAAAATTTAACAGAAATTTTAATAAATTTAAATATCAATTCTTTTAATAAAATAAAAATTATTGGTTGTGGAACAGCATATCACGCTTCTTGTATGGGTGAAAAATTGTTACAAGATGTTTTAAAAGTTGATGTTTCAAGTTTTGTTGCAAGTGAGTTTAGATATTCAAAGCAATTAATAGATAATTCCACACTTTGTATTTTTGTAAGTCAAAGTGGAGAGACTGCTGACACTTTAGAAGCTTTAAAGTTAGCAATTGAATTAGGCGCTACTACTTTGGTAATAACAAACACTATGCATAGTACTATGGCTAAATTAGCGCATGTTGTATTGCCTACTTGTGCTGGGGTCGAAAAATCAGTCGCATCGACTAAAGCCTATGTGTGTCAAATATGCGTGTTTTATATATTAAAGCGCTGTTTTGATTCTCAAATAAATAAAAAATGTTTTGATTTTTATGAAAATTTAGAAAATTTATCAGTTTTATTGAAAAATCAAAAATATGATTATTTAGATAGTTTCGTAAAGTTATTAAGTGATGAAAATGAATTGTATTTTATTGGTCGAGATAAAGATTTAATAAGCAGTAATGAAGCTTGTTTGAAACTAAAAGAAGTAACTTATATAAATGCTAATGCTTATCCTGCCGGAGAATTAAAACATGGTTTTTTGGCGCTGATTAATCAATCATCTTATATGTTTGTAATTGCTACCGAGCATCACTTGTTAGAAAAAACTTTAAACGCACTTAAAGAAGCGTCATCAAGAGGTGCTAATATAATTTTAGTAACTCAATTTAAAAATGAAGCATCATCAATGTGTGAAAATGTAAAATTTATATATCTTCCTTGTTTTGATGAAGATTTAATGAGCATTGTTTCAATTATTCCTTTTCAATTTTTAAGTTATAAACTTAGTGTATCAAAAAATATCAACCCTGATAAACCTAGAAATCTTGCAAAAAGTGTTACAGTAGAATAATTGTCATTTATGGGTATTTTTATAAATTCTGTATGCTATAATTCAGTGAGGTATTTTATGAAAATCACTGAAGATATTGAAGTAGTTATTGAAAATTTGAAAGATGATATAAAGTCATTGAGACACGGAGGACAAGACAATTCTAGCATTTCTAGTAAAATAGAAGAAGCAATAAAAGAGTGTAAAGATTATACAGACACAGAAATTACGGATTTAAAAACGGAAAGTCAGTTGTATACTGATAATTCAGTAAGTTCAGCAAAAGGACAAATGACTGCTTATGTTGATGTTGCAGTAGCATCTACTAAAAATGATTGTAATAACTATACTGATACATCAGTAACTAATGCAAAAAATGAGTGTAAAACTTATACTGACAATGCA
>CASFFI010000050.1 GCA_949293925.1 uncultured Christensenella sp.
AAAAGTAATAGTTTCATTAGCAGTAATGTAGTCTGTAATATATTCCAAGTCAATACTTACTTTAGTGTCAGTAGCAATTGAATCTTGATTAGACATATACATTGAGTATTCAGTAGAATATCCATAATTCAAGTTTTTATCTTGAACTGAATATCTAATAGTATATTTAGAACCAGTTACTAGACTATCTTTAGTTTTATAAGGATTAGTATTTTCAGTTGGGTCTTCAGATGCTTCATAGGTAGTTTGAAGTTCATCTAAAACTTCAGTTATTTTCATCAATTTTTCGTAATCAGTCAATTCTCCCCAATTAGAAATACTGTGTTCTTCTATAAATGTTTCAAAAGTATATTGAGAAGTTGATTCATCATAACCTAATAAAGTTTTGAAATCAAAGTTATCATTTATGAAATTAAATACAACTGAATGCGAATATATAGTTTTATCTTTATCTAGTCCCAACATTTTAGCCAAAGCATCAACATCATATTCTGTAGTGTCACTAGCAGAAGCACATTTTATAGTTCTTTTTATAGTGCGCATTTCTGTAAAGTCGGAACCTAAATCATCTGAATATATAGCAGGTAATTCAATGTTTTTGTATCCCCATTGAGTTGGAACAAGATAATCTGCTTGAACAACATCATCTATTCCTGATACAATTGACAAATCATAATCTTCAACGAAATAAACCCTAGGAGATCTATTGTCATCTATATTAGAAATAGTTTTTTCAATCAAAATTTCATTGCCAAAGAAATCACTAATTTTATAGTAAATTTTATAATCGCCTTTATAAGTCAACTTTAATTCTGTTGTATTTTTCTGTTCAGCATCTTCAAAATAGCCAAAATATTCGCTATTTGAATCAAATTCACTGTTTCTTGAACATAATACCACACCGTTAGGATTATTATTATTTTTAGCATTAACATTTGTAACAATAATATCCATCAAAACATCAACTGGTTGAGTACTAGATACATCTTCGTAATAGACATTAAATCTTTTTGTTGTTTTATCTGAGTTGCTGTATAACAAATCAACTGTTTCATTCATAGTCAAACCAGAGAATGAGAATTTGTCATAAGTCAAATCATTTCTATCAGTTTCAAAATCTTCAGTAACTGAAATTGTGTAAACTTTACTTTTTGTATCCGAATGTCCAACAAACTTATAAGTTACTTCATAATTGCCATCAATATCAGGCGTTAAAACCAAATCACTATTTGCTAGTTTAATAATGTCGCTATAACTAGATTGACTTCTAGCATCAACATCTGAATAAGTAATTGACCATGTGTTTTGAGATAATGAGTAGGTTGCAGTCGCTAATTGTTTACTATTTTTAACAATTTTTGCAGACACTTCACCCTCATTAACTTTAACATCATCGTTTGAAACAACAGAAGGTTTTGGTAAAGTGATAGGCAACCCTTTGTTTGTTTTTGTAGGCACAATACCATCAAAATCAGTAAAATCTAATGAATAAGACTTACCATTCACATTGATGTTATATGTTTCAGAAGTATAAGTCTCATCACCCTCTATATATTCAAAACTAACCTTATATCTTCCATTTGAAACATCTGAATTTAATGATAATGTATTGTCTTGAAGTGAGAAAGAATTCTCGCTCACAGCCGAATATCCGGAAGAAGTAAAGTCATATTCATCTGTGAAAACTTTACCTTTAGGGTCAATAACTTTAACATTTAAATTGCCTTCAGGTAAAGTAGAAGTCATATATTCAGCAGTTGTGCTATCAGTATATACAACTTTTACAGAAGGTAAATACACTTTAAATTCTTCATCAGAAATTTCCAAAGTATGTTGAACTTGCTGTGCTTCAAATTCAACACTTTTAATAACTTTTCCAGTAGCGGCGCTTGCGATTATGCTAGAAACAGGTGCAGTAACTATAAAACCTAGAATCAACATAAACGAAAATGCCATAATAAAAAATCTGCTAATAGTTTTTTTCATTTAAAGCTCCTAATAATATGTAAACAAGTACATTTTAAGGTATTTCTTAATTTTTGTCAACGAAATATCGCTATTTTTTGCAAAAGAGTTAAGTTGTCTTGTTTATATAAATAGTTTGAATGAAAGAGTAAAATTTATAACGCGATATTTTGTCTAAAAATGACAAAAAACAAAAAAACTCTTTCCTCTCAAAATGCTCAAATAATCAGAAATTTTATATAATTAAATTTAGCAAATAAAATAAAAACTAAATTATTAAACTTATAACAATGCAATCTTCATATAGTAATCTATATATGGTGATTATGTTAGTTTAATGTTTATGATAGTTTAATTACTATAAAAATAACAACCAACAATTACAAGGATATTTATAACTACCCAACAGTATATAGACAACAGTTACAAGTATCAATAGTACAATCATAGTATTAATATGCTATATTATAGTCTTAATAGTTTAATATTAAATTGTTTGTACTTTTAATCAAATCAGTTAATTTAGCTTTTAATTTATGAAAATATAGTATTAAAAAGAGTAAATTAAAAAAATTTTATATAAATTATGTATTGTTTATCGACTATATCATAGATGGAATAAAATAATAAAAAAAGATGAGGAAATCCCCATCTTTAATAAATTAGCACTTTTTGTTGCAACTATTGTTTCCACAACCGCAACCGCAAACAATTAATAAGATGATGATAAGTAAGCAAGGGTCAATATTGCAACCGCAATTACAGATAATCAATAATAATATGATAATCCAGCAACTATCGCCACCGAAACCGCCAAAGCCGAAATTTCCGCAATTGTTTGAGCATCCATAGTTATTTCCGAACATATATTTCCTCCTTTTGTAAATTTGTATGTAAAACTCATTAGTACATTAGGATTTTCAAATAAATCTATTTTTCTTTCGTAGTTCTAAATCCTTTGTATACTTCATAGTATGCCACTAAAATCAATTTGTGCTAATAAAAAAAAAGTATCAATAAATTTTTGATACTACGTCCAACTTACAGGTTTAAAATACGACCTTATAATTGCTTTAAGTTTATCAATATTAATATCTTTCTTTGCAGAAACGCAAACATACTTAAAGTCTGAATTAATTAATTTTTTAACTTGTTCTTCAGATATTTTATCAATTTTATTGTAAACTATTACAATTTTATTTTTATCAATATTTAGATTATTTAATTCATTTATAACGACATCGAATTTTTTATCAAAGTCAAAATCTGCACAGTCCACTACTACCAAAAGACATTGAGCATCTTTACATTCCTCTAAAGTAGCTGAAAAAGCATTCATTAAAGCGTGTGGCAAATTCGATACAAATCCAACCGTATCACTTAAAATATATTGAACGCCATTATCCCATACCCTTTTAGTTAAAACATCTAAAGTTGCGAACAATCTATCATCAGCATAAGCGTCTGCATTAGCAATCTTGTTCATTAAAGTAGATTTTCCTGCATTTGTGTACCCCACTAAACAAACAAGATTCCCATAAGTTAATCGTTGTTTTCTAGTAACGCCACGCTTTTTTTCAACTTCTTTTAATTCCTTTTCTAGTTTAACAATATTTTCTTGTATTTTTCTTTTATCAATTTCAAGTTTTGTTTCACCCGGGCCTCTCATTCCCACGCCACCCGAACCAAATCGTCCAGCAGTACCTGTTATTCCAGAAAGCCTTGGCAAAATATACTTAAGTTGCGCAAGTTCAACCTGAAGTTTTCCTTCAGCAGATTTAGCACGACTTGCAAAAATATCCAAAATTAGCATATTCCTATCAATAACTTTCACACCTATAGCATCTTGCAAATTTCTAATCTGAGAACCTGATAATGAAACATCAAAAATAACAACAGTTATATTTTTATCTTTTACGATTTGAGATAACTCTTCAACTTTGCCACTGCCTATATAAGTTGCAGGATTTATTTCTCTTAAAACGACAAGTGTATTACAAACGACTTTTAAAAAAGCGGAATTAGCAAGTTCTTCTAATTCTTTTAAATTTGCTGAATCATTTCTATCATCAAAGTAAACCAAAAATGCTTTTTCCAATTCATTAGAAATGGTGTTAAATCCCCTTGTTCTATCTTTAAATTCTTTTTTAATGTCTTCACCTTTATTATAAATCACACTAGTTTTATTATTCATAATGATATTATTTTTCTCTTTCATTAGGACCACCTTAAACCTTACTAAACAATATTTTTAAGTATAATAAACTTTTATCAAACCCTTCTTAACATAGTTAAAATAAATTATAAATTAATTATAACCTATCTTAAATATTGCATATTAATTAAATCCGAGTCAGATTATAAATTTATACGATAAAATTATAGTATAACATAATAATGATGTCAAATTGCTAAATATATTAAGATTAATTTGTGTTATTCAAATTTAATTTTATTTTTTTATAATTTTTAAATTTATAAATCATATACTTTATAGAATCAAAACATAAAAACATAAATAAAACAATTATAGTGAAAAGTTGTATAAAGTTGATTAGATTAATACCATATTTAATATGTTCTGGAGTAATTAAAAATCCTAATTGAAGAGAACTAAATAAAATTATAAAACATATCAAATAAAAATAATCTCGCTTAGTATGTGATTCTTCAAACAAGAAACAACTTATAGGAACAATAAAAACAACGGCGGAGTATATAAAACTAGGTGCAGGGAATAATAAAATAACTAAAGATATAAGAGTAAAACACTTCCATCTTTTATTAGAAAATAATGCACAGAGCATTCCAATTATAAAAACAATATAAGATAATATTCTTCCAACAGTACACAGCCAATCAGAAATTAAAACATGCTTAAATCCAGACAAAATATAATTAACACAATATAAAAAGGTCGCAATTGAATAATTATGATCCGAAACTTCTCTAATTCCTTGAAAATCAATTAAATTAGTAAAAAAAACTTTAATATTTGAAAATCCTCCACTAAAAAACAAAAATGGGATAAAAAATAATAATATTGTATATATAACCGTTTTAAAAAAATCTAAATATCTTTTTTCTTTAAATAAAATCAATGCAAATAAGGCAGGATAAATTTTAATTCCAGCCGAGATTGCCAAAAATACTAAAGACAACTCTCTTAATGATTTTTTATCACTATCATACAAAGCAAAAAACCAAACTAGAAATGTTAGAGCAAGCAATAAGTAATTTCCCCTTATTATAAGGTAACAAAAAGGTAATGAAAGAATACAAGCAATTAAAAAGAAATATTTAATATTTTTATTAATGTTCTTTTTATTTAAATAATAAGTTATTGCAAAGTATATAGAAATAATATTAATAATTACAAATACAAAATAAACAAATAAACCCAAAAAACTATTTCTAACATCAAAAGATTTATTAGAATAATCACCAAATAAAGCAAAAAATTTAGCAACTAATAAAATCAATGGAGGATATGAACTATTATAAATGCTTGTATATGGATTGCTGCCATTAGCAACAAATTTATTTACATTAAAAAAATCTTGAAAAATATCTTTATAATTCATTAATGCTTGCTTTAAAAAACTATTATTTTCAATATTATGTTTTAATATTAAAAATTCAAGCAATATCTCAACTAAAAGTATCAAGAATGAAAAAATTATACTGATAATGAAAATAAATAATATTTTATACTTTATATCTAGTTTCTTAAATGTGGTTAAATCTTGTCTCATTTGTTACCTTTTATTATAAATGTTTTTGTATATTTTATAGATTAAAAAATGTTTAAAAATTTATATTTTGTTTTAGTGCTATAATTTTCGATTAAATCACACAACAGTATACTAAATAATATAATAAAATTATTAAAAAATCAATAATTTTACATTGTTTAGGACATTATACATTGAAATAAAATTTATAACTAGTATAAACCAAACTAAACATTTAATTATAATTCAGATGATATAAATTTTATAAGCAATTAAAGCATTAATTTAAAATCAAAAAATATATACTTGTAGTTTTGATAAAGACTTTCTAGAAGTTGTATAAAAAAATATTATACCTGTAGTTTTGATAAAGATTTTATAGAAGTTGTATAAAAAAATATTATACTAAAACAAAAAAAATTTGTTTTATATAAAAATGTTTATTTTGTTTATCTTTTAAATATTTAAAAACATCAATACTTTCACATAAATTTAATATAAACAAATATTAGTTTGATATTTGCAATTAGATATTGTTTATGTTTTTAACAAATTAAATTGATATTTGTCTTTCAATTGTTTGTTGATTGTCTTCTTTTATGAAATGTAATTATGTTGAAAAACAAAAAAAGTAACCTTTCGGTTACTTTAGGTAGAAAGCAGTACCTATCTTCCCAAGCAGTCTCCCACTAAGTATTTTCGGTGGC
>CASFFI010000051.1 GCA_949293925.1 uncultured Christensenella sp.
GCCACCGAAAATACTTAGTGGGAGACTGCTTGGGAAGATAGGTACTGCTTTCTACCTAAAGTAACCGAAAGGTTACTTTTTTTGTTTGTCAACATAATTACAAAAATCTCATAAAAAATGACAATCAACAAAAAATCGAAAAACAAGCATTAATTTGTTAAAATATACACAATATCTAATTACAAATATTCAACTACATATTGTTTAAAATATATTTAGACAATATCAAATATATTTAGATAATATCGAATATATCTTATTAAGATGACAATATTTCACTAATTAAATTCTATACTAATTAAGATATTTATCACTTAATATTATATTTTAGTTAATATTTCATTAATTAAGAGTTTATTTTAGTGTCTAACGAATACTATATAATTTATTTTTAATTTCCAGTACTAATTGGGAATTTATTTTTTTAATTGATATTATGGTTTAGTCAATGTTTTATTAATTAATACTTTATTTTAGCAAAACTTATTAAAACCATATTTTATTGTTATATTTTGCATACATAGATATAATATCTCACTATCAATAATTGTAATATTTAGTACTAAACTAATTAAGAATATATTTTTCTAATTTAAATTATATTTTAGTCAATATTTTACCTATTAATATTATATTCACTTATAAATGTTATGAAATATTGTAAAAAATTGTAGAGTAAGGGTCCTTATTTTTTTTAATAAATATAAACAACTTACAATAATTGTGAATTATTTTTCTTCTAATTTTATAAGCGCAAAATAATTATTTTATTGAAACTTGATATATATACGATATTTAAAAATATTTAAAATTAAAAATTGAAATTTGATATTACTTTTGCATTAGACTAAAAATTTTATAGTGTACTAGTAATATGAAAAAATCTAAATGATCTTTTCTGAAGTCTTCATATAATTTGTTTAAATATTAATACTATCTTTGAATGTAAAGTTTTATTTTTTGATAGTTATATAATATATATAAGTTAAATTTTCACTTGACAAAAACTAAACATTTTCATAAAATTTTTGTATTAAACATATTGATAGCAATTTAAAAAAAAGGATTAGTAAGTGTTAACAAGTGAAGCAAAAAAAATATTTTTAAAAAATATTGAAAGTGAAAATAAAATTGATTTGGTGGAATTTGCAAAAAAAATTTTACCTTATAAAATGTTAGGTTATAGATCATATGATATCTTAACTTCTTTTAATAAAAATCAATCAAACAAGCCAATAAAAAAAAATGATTTGTTAGTGTTTTATAAAAATATTTATGATGCATGGTTTGATTATGTTTCGAACCTTGATGAAAATAAATATTATGGAAAAACTTATGAGAGTATAATAAGAATAAAAACTGACAAAAGATTTAAAAAAAATAATATGACACCTTCAGATTGTGAGAAATTCATTTTTGAAGGTTATGACAAAGAATTTTCTGGAAGTGGATTGAGATTTTTACAATCTCAAAGTAAAGAACTAGTTGATAAAGACTTTTCTGATTTTGTTCATGTTTATCCTTTCGGAATGCCTAGAAATATTCATTGTCGATTATATTTGAATTTAAAATCAGAAAATATTCTGGAACTTTGTGAAATTTTAACAAAAAAATGTTATCAAAAACATTTTAGAATATATTATAAATTTTGGACTGGAATGAATGATAGAAATGATACTTTTTTGATTTATACAAATTATAAAAGAGTTCAAGATATTATAGATATTTTAAAAAATATAAAAAGTGAAAAACCAGAATTATTTGTTGGTGCAGAAAATTCAAACGGTATGCTTCATATGATTGATGGGTTTATAGGTTTTGGTGAAGAACCATCGTATAAACATTCTTCTTTTAATTCAGAAAGAGGAGATGCTATGGATGAATTTTTTGGAGAATTATTCAAGAAACAAGCAAAGCAAATAGGAAATTATACTGGAACGATTCATAATTCAAGAGGTGATGATTTAAATTTACAAGAATATTTGAAATATCTTCTTAAAAAATCATTTAGAGAGACAATTCATGCTCGTCAAACAGAAATATTGAATAGGCAGTATCCTGAAATTTATAAGACCAATGATGAAATTAAAAATTATATTGAAATTCAAACAAAGATCTACGAAATTTGTAAGAACAAACTTCCAGATTTCCTTGAAAAACAAATTGACGATAATGTTGTAAAAATAATAGAAATGTTAAAATCTGGAAAATTTCCAAACAATATTAAGCTTATTTTTAAAACTCGTAGAATTTCTCTTTTTAATTTTAGTGAAAATTATGCTAAAGAGTTGATTAAGAAATACGGATCGCTTGACTATTATTTTCAACTTGATTTAAATTTAAGGCAAAAACTATTTAGTGTTTTTGATGTAAAAAATAAAATTGATAGCCAAATATCAGAATCATCATTAAAACCTTATTTCGAAAAACATCATATTTCATTTGTCCGTCCTTATTTAAATACAGAAGAAGTTATAGAAAAAAAAGAGATTAAACCTAACAATTAAGTAAAAAACAATAGAAAACAGTTAAGTATATTATAAACTATTCTCTAAAAGTCCATGATGTATTGGTTAAATATTTTTAATGTTATTTCTTAGTTTCAATAAAATCTAAAATTAGTCTATTATTCTAAACAAATAAAAAAGGAACTTTACTTTATGCGTAGAGTTCCTATTTTTGATTTATTCTGCTAGTTTTAAAACGACTAGATTGAAACGTATTTATTTAGATATTTTGTAGAGTAAACAGAATGAAACGAATTCATATAAATACTATCTAATATTTATTTGACATTCTTTATAAATTAAGATTTAGATAAGATTTTAAATTTATATTATATTAAGTTATCATTGTAATAAAATTTTTATTATAGTATTACATTTTATGTTTGTTGAGATTTCTAACTTTTTGTCTTTTTTTGTAGAGTTTTTATTGTTTTTGAATTATTTAAAATTTGTGTATAAAATATTTTGATTTGTCAATAAGTTTTTTTTAAAATACCTTGACAATGCGTTGAATATATGATAAAATCCCTTAGTATCGAAAATTGGCACATTATGCCTTGTCATTATTTTATTACTTAATAATACTACATTTTGACAATTTGTAATGTATGACAACTAAATATAATTTTAAGGAGTTACAATGAATTCAAGCATGCTTAAAGTTGAAAATGTTATGTTCGGCAATAAAGCTAAGCGAGTTAGTTTCGCTAAAACTAAAGTTCCTTATGAAATTCCACACCTTATGGATATGCAAAAGAACTCATACGAATTATTTTTAAAGGAATATTTAGGTGAGGTGCTTCAAGAGTTCAATCCTATTATAGACTACTCAAACAAAGCTGAGTTGTCTTTTTTAGACTATCATGTAGAACTCAACCCTAAATATTCTTGGAACGAATGCAAAAGAAGGCAAACTTCTTATACAGTTCCTTTAAAAGTAAATGTTAGATTGCTTGTTAAGGAAACAGGACAAGTCATTGACCAAGAAGTATTTATCGGTGATGTTCCTTATATGAACGAAAACGGTAGTTTCTTGTTTAATGGTGTTGAAAGAGTAATTGTTAGCCAGTTGTTAAAATCTCCTGGTATCTATTTTAGTGGCACAATGAATAAATACGGCAGAATGGATTATGAGGGTGCTATTGCTCCTAGCCATGGTATGTGGATAACTACTGAACAAACTCAAGGCGATATGTTAAGGGTAATTGTTGAAAGAAAATATAAGATGTCTTTATGTACATTCTTAAAATGTTTTGGACTTACAAACGAACAGCTTAAAGATATTTATGCTAATCACCCTTTCATTTTAAATACTATTGAAAAAGAACCTCAAGAGACTCAAGAGGAAGCATTGATTGAATTCGCTAGAAAAACAAGACCTGGCGAAATCCCTAGCCCTGAAAATACATGGGCATACATTCAAGATAGAATTTGGAATAAACAACATTATAATTTTGAAAAAGTTGGTAGGTACCAAACAAATAAAAAATTATCACTTGCAAGAAGAATAACTGGTTTTGTTGCAACTGACAACATTAAATCTGGAAGAAAAGTTTTAGTTAAAGCGGGCGAAGTTATTTCTGAAGAAAAAGCTTGGCTAATTCAAAATAGTGGTATTAATATGGTTGATATCACTGTTAATGGTAAAAATATTAGGGTTGTTGGTAATGCAAGAGTTGATTTAAAAAATTATATTTCTGTTGACCCTAGAACTTTAGGTGTTACAGAACTTGTTCATTACCCTGTTTTACAAGAACTCATGAAACAAGCATCAAATGAAGAAGAATTATGCAATTTAATTAAGGAAAATGCTCGCCGTCTTGAAAATTTCCAAGTTACAGTTGATGATATGTTGGCGGTTGTAAGTTATCACTTGAATTTAATTGATGGTATTGGTACTACTGACGAAAGAGACCATTTGGCAAATAGGCGTGTTGCTTGTTGTGGGGAACTTTTAAAACAAGAGTTCAGAAAAGGTATGACTAAACTCCAAACTCAAGTAAGAGAAACTTTGCAGTCAAGAGATCTAACAGATATTACTCCTGCAATGGTAGTAAATGCTAGATATATTAACAAAGCATTCAGAGAATTTATGTCAACTTCACAACTTTCTGCGCTTATGGATCAAACTAACCCTGTTTCTGCTTTAACTCATAAAAGAAGATTGTCTTCATTTGGTCCTGGCGGTGTTAAAAAAGAGCGTGCTACTGCTGAAGTTCGTGATATTAATCCTACACATTATGGTAGAATTTGTCCAGTTGAAACACCAGAAGGTCAACCTATTGGACTTATGACATCTATTGCAACTTATGCTAGAATTAACGAATATGGCTTCTTGGAAGCTCCTTATAGAAAAGTTATTGACCACAAGGTTACTGATGATATAGTATTCTTAATGGCTGATGAAGAACCTGAACATTTTATTGCTCAAGCAAAAGAACCTTTGACTGAACAAAATGGTTTTGTTAATAAAAAGGTAATTTGTCGTCATAATGAAACTTCTGTTAGTGTTAGCAGTGATATGGTGGATTTAATTGACTTATCACCAAGAGAATTGTTATCTGTTGGTGCAAGTTTGATTCCTTTTATCGAACACTGTGCCGGTAACAGAGCGTTGATGGGTTCCAACATGCAACGTCAAGCTGTTCCTTTAATTAAAACTGATAGTCCTATTGTAGGTACTGGTATTGAACACAAACTTGCTAAAGATAGTGGTGCTTTGATTTTGGCAGATGGCGATGGTGTTGTAACTTATGTTTCTGCTGATTATATCACTGTAAAATATGATAATGGTGATGTTATTAATCACGTTTTAACAAAATTTGAAAGAAGTAATGAAAAAACTTGCTTTAATCAAAAACCTATTGTGAGTAAAGGTGAGAGAGTTAAAAAAGGTGATGTTTTAGCTGATGGTGCAGCAACTCAAAATGGTGAAATGGCTTTGGGTAAAAACCTAACAGTTGCATTTATGAACTGGGAAGGTTACAACTACGAAGATGCTATTTTGATTTCTGAAAAATGTGTTAGAGATGATGTGTTTACTTCTATTTCTATTCAACAAGTATCAACTGAAGCTAGAACTACTAAACTTGGCGATGAAGAAATTACTAGAGATATTGCCGGTGTCGGTGAAGATGCTTTAAGAAATCTTGATGAAAATGGTATAGTAAGAATTGGTACAGAAGTTCAAGTTGGCGATATTTTGGTTGGTAAAGTTACTCCAAAAGGTGAAACTGATTTGACTCCTGAAGAAAGATTGTTGCGTGCAATATTTGGAGAAAAGACTAAAGAAGTTAAAAATACTTCTTTAAAAGTTAAACACGGGGAAGAAGGTGTCGTTGTTGGTGTAGAAATTTTATCGCGTAAAAACAAAGACGAATTGGACGCCGGTGTAAACATGATGGTTAGAGTTTACATCGCTCAAAAACGAGTATTGCAAGCTGGTGATAAACTTGCTGGTCGTTATGGTAACAAAGGTGTAGTATCTAATATTTTACCTATCGAAGATATGCCATATATGGCAAATGGTGAACCTGTTGATATCGTTTTGAACCCTATGGGTATTCCATCTCGTATGAACCCTGGACAATTACTTGAAATGTATTTGGGTTGGGTTGCTAAAGCACTCGATTGGAAAGTTGCTACTCCTAGTTTCGACAGTGCGACAGAAGAAGAAATTAGAATATTGTTAAAAGAAAATGGTCTTCCTGAAGATGGTAAAATGCAATTATACGATGGAAGAACAGGTCTTCCTTTCGAAAATAAATGTAATGTCGGTATAATGTATATGTTAAAACTTCATCATATGGTTGAAGAAAAAGTTCACGCTAGAGGTATTGGTCCTTACGCTTTGATTACTCAACAACCTTTAAGTGGTAAATCTCAAAATGGTGGTCAAAGATTTGGTGAAATGGAAGTGTGGGCTCTTGAAGCGTATGGTGCTAGTAGATTGTTACAAGAA
>CASFFI010000052.1 GCA_949293925.1 uncultured Christensenella sp.
TACCAAAATATAATAAAATTCGCAAATAAAATAAAACAAAAATTAAACCTTTAAATAAAATTCTTTATATTAAATTAGTGCTAAATATTTAGCATATATGTTATAAATTAATTTAAAGCGTAATAAAAAACACAAATGATAATCATTATCTCAAACCAAAAAACAATATTAATATAATAACAAGATTTAAAAATTAATATCACAAATGAATAATGACATTCAATATCAAAATCAAAAAATGACAAAAGTTAGTTTTAAGTATATAAAAAAATTAAAAAAACGAAAAATAATTTGAATTAATAGATTTTAACTAAATTTCATAGCAATACAATTGATTAATTGACTAAATAACAAAATTGATTTATAATAAAAATATGCTGGTGTGGCTCAGTTGGTAGAGCAGATGATTCGTAATCATCAGGTCATGGGTTCGAGTCCCATCATCAGCTCCAATTATAAATCTTTAATTTAAAGGTTTATTAGTTACTTTTATAAAAATTATATTTGAATGAAGTTTTAGTTGCTTTTAAAATTTATATTACCACAATTAAAATTGTAATAAAATTCAAAAAACAGTACTTAAGGAATTAAAAACAAAAATTTTAAATAAATATAAACTTTTTAAAAATCAATATGAAAATACTTAAAAAACAATTACGACTTTAAAACTTAAAGTAAAATATGTAAAAACATATATATATTAAAAAATCAAATTAAAAATGCGTTAAAAACTATTACATCTTTTAAAAATCTAATTTGATAGTTTTTATTAAAATTGATTAAAAATGAAAAAAGAACCCTATTAAAAGGTTCTTAATTTTTATTTAACATATTTGTCTAAAGACTTTACTTTATAAGTATTTACAGGCATTTTTTCAGTTGTATAATATCCAGCAGGTGCTTTAATAACTTCAGGAATTCTGTTTACAATTGTAGCACAAGTAAGTTCAACTGTCGCTGGACGATTCACAGTAATTGTTGTATTAGGTTCACCCTCTACTGTCCATTCGTTAGAATCAAATTCATCAGGAGCGTAAACTTTACCAATACATTCACTAATTATTTCAATACCTTCTTTAGTAGTAGTAGTAACGACAGCACTCATTCCTGTTGCATTTCCTTTTGGAATGTTCATATTAAGTGTTGTACTTTTAATTGCCTTTTTAGCAATTTGTGGCACACATTTTTGTGATTGAGAAATAACAGTAAGTCCTAATTGACTAGCAAGCCAACCATTTACGTTCCACATATAAGAAGGTGCAAATTTACCATTATCAATTAACTTTTGTCTAGCCTTATCAGAAATTCTATCTAAAGATGCAACCTTTTTGTCAAAAGTTTCTAAATCTAATCCTGCACCGTGCGCTTCAGCCAAAGCAACGCCATAATCTTCAACATTATAACTAGATTTACCTATTATTCTTGTGATTTTGTGAGTGGCACCAGCAATAGCAGTTATTAAATTTCCCCAGAATACATCTTGATAACCTGTACCGCAGATTGTAGCACCTGTCTTTTTAGCCATTTTGTTGATTCTATCAAAAGCCTTAGGATTACTATTTTGAGGGAATAATGCTTCTTCACAAGTAGTGATAGCATTCACGCCACACTTCGCACAAGTAAATAAAGCATCTTCAACCTCGCTAAATAAACTTCTAGTAGTAACAACGACACAATCTACAGCATTCGCTTTTAAGAAATTTTCAAATTCTTTAGCATTTTGAACGACCACTCCTCTAGCCTTTTTTTCGCCCATAATTTCAGCGATATCTTTGCCCACTATATTTTTATCAACATCGAAAGCACCAACAATTTTTGCACCCTTTTCAAAGACATAGCGCATAGTGTAAACGCTCATCTTTCCGCAACCATATTGCACAATATTTAATTTTGCCATTTTTCCCCCTTAAATAAATATCATTATAATATTATCATTTTTTTTTAAAGAAAACAAATATATTTAAACATTAAATTCATTTTTATAATATAAATATATAAAATATTGAATTAAACCATTGAATCTTAAGTAAATAAAAAAAAACGGGCAAAGCCCGAATTAATTACTCTTTTCTTTCTCTTACTTTTGCAGCCTTACCAGACAAGTCGCGAACATAATACAATTTTGCGCGTCTTGCTTTACCTTTTCTAGTAACGGTAACGCTTTCAACTCTAGGTGAGTGCAAAGGGAAAGTTCTTTCAACACCTATGCCATAAGAAACTCTTCTAACAGTGAATCTTTCATTAATAGAAGAACCTTCTTTAGAAATTACTACACCTTCATACGCTTGTAATCTTTCTTTATCGCCTTCTTTGATACGATACATAACTTTAACTGTATCACCGATGTTAAAGGCAGGAACAGATTGTTTCATTCCTTCTTTGTTAATTTGGTCAATAATATTCATAAATCCTCCATTGTCAAATATGTTCTTGCATATCCATAGACCATAGGATAAGAGCGGAGCATATTTTAAGACTTTTAGATTATATCACATAAATAGCGCTAATGCAAGTATCTTTTTAAAATTTTTAATTAAATTTCTCTTGTCATTTGAACGCCTTCTTTAAAACCGCAAGGTGAAGGACAAGTATAATCAGGAAAAGTACATCTTGCACCATAAGTATATTTTTCAATTTCATTTGCTCGTGGGTGATTATCTTTTTTTAGTACATTATAATAATCTTTAATAAGTTTTTGTGATTGGTCATTAATTTCTAATTGAGCATACGAGCATTTTCTTTCTTTTAGTTTCAACAATAAATTATCTAGACTTCCGCTTTCTCTTATTTCAACCATAGTTGCTTGTGGAATAATATTTTCCAGTTCATATAAATCTTGCAAAAATTCTTTTACAAGTTTTTCATTATCTCTTAAAATTGGTGGTACAAAATACATATCATTATCTAATTCTTTAATTCTGTAATTAATGGTTCTATGTCTTTGAGCTTGTGCAAGTTGTGCCAAGCTACCATTGTAATACGTTTGGTATATATCATCATATATTTTATTTGGCTGATAATTTCTTGCATCAAAAAATTTAATAGTTTCACTTTTTGCGCTGGCATCTAGCCCATTAATTACAAGATTATTTTCTTCTATTAAATGAATTAATTTTTCAACATAAGGTCTTGATTTTTCAATCAAGTGTGAACTTGAATCACTGTCCAAAAAATTTTTTAATTCATTATATACATAGTTTAATTGTCTAATATTTATAGTATGAGACATTGTTGTTGGTGTAAAAACACTAGTTAAATATCTTGCATTTTCTTGTGCTAATTTTACTCTCTTGTTATCATTAGCCTCATCAGTTTTTCCCCAATAAGCGCAATTATTATATTCATTTTTGGGATATTTCTTGTTTATTAAATCCAAAAATATTTTCAACCATTTATCATAAATTACTTTTTCCCTTCCCTGTAATTCCATTTTGGTATATCGAGCGGATTTCTCACTTGTAGCATATAATCCTTGATTATTTAAAATCATAGCCAAAAACTTTGGGATTCCTTCAAAAACCATATTAATAACATAATGGTCATAAACGCTATGATGTTGAGAAATTAAATTATTTTTTGCTCGTTTTAGTGTTTTTTCTTGAGATTCGCCTGAAAGCATATCCCAGTTATCTTTCATATAGCAAATCCCCGCATTTCGCCCAGAGAATAATAAAATATCTTCTTTATTAATTTCATTAGATTCGTTTGTGTGACCTATAATTTTCAATTTCATACCTAAATTATCTGACATTAAATTCTCCTTAAACAAGTTCTTTGCTTCATTCTACATAAAGCATAAGAAAATGTCAATATTAATAGGTTAATAGGTTAAATTTTTCACATTATTCTGAGCGTAAAGCGACAACAGGGTCTTTTTTGCTAGCAATTTTTGCAGGAATAAGCCCTGCTATGAAAGTCAAAGCCATACTTATTAAGATTAATATTATA
>CASFFI010000053.1 GCA_949293925.1 uncultured Christensenella sp.
ATATTTAGTAGCTTCAACTTTTACAAAAGGTGCTGAAACAAGTTTTGCAAGTCGTCTTGCGATTTCTGTTTTACCCACACCGGTTGGGCCTTTTAATATAATATTTTTTGGTGTAATTTCATCTTTCAAAGATGGGTCTAAAGCACTTCTTCTATACCTATTTCTAAGAGCGATTGCAACTGCTTTTTTCGCTTTATCTTGACCCACAATATATTCATCAAGTTTTTCTACAATTTCACTACAACTTAAAACCTTATTCACTTAACTCCTCCACAACAAAATTTTTGTTTGTAAACACGCAAAGGTCGCTTGCTATATCCATAGCCTTTAAAGCAATATCTTTTGCATCAAGGTCAGTATTTCTAACCAAAGCTTTAGCAGCAGATAAAGCATAATTACCGCCACTACCTATAGCACACACGCCATCATCAGGCTCAATAACATCACCCACACTTGTAACTATTAATAGTTGAGTTTTATCAGCTACAATCATTAAAGCATTAGTGTTACCTTTTGGATTTTCCCTTATTGACTTTGCAAGTTCAACAGCGCTTCTAATCAAGCTACCTGAATATTTTGAAAGCATTTTTTCAAATTGTTCGCAGAGACTAAAAGCATCAACAGTAGTGCCTGCAAATCCAACTAAAATGTTATCATTAAAAAGTCGTCTAACTTTGTGTGCATTACTTTTAAATATTACACTTTCCCCCATTGTTACTTGACCATCACCAATAATTACTGTTTTTTTACCCTTTTTAACTGCTAAAATAGTTGTTCCTCTTAAATCCATAAATAATCCTTTTAATAATAAAATAAATAATTTAATTTTTTCTATAGTTTAATTTTTTTGTTTGTTAAATAAATATCCTTTAAAATATTTCAATACTAAAATAGTTCATTTTATAACGCTTTAAAGACTTTTTATATGTCTATGCCTATATAATAATTTAATTAATAATTTCCAATATAAATATATTATTTTAACGAATAAACAAATTAATATTATCAATTTAATTGCCATTTTGAGTATCATCAAATTTTTCGCTATAATTACAACCTCGCTTGTGACATTTTAAGATTTTACCTTCTTTTAATTCTCTTAAATATAGCATTTCGCCACAATTAGGACAAATTTTACCCGTTGGCAAATACCAAGATACAAAATCGCAGTTAGGATAGTTATCACAACCATAGAAGGCTCTGCCCTTTTTGCTTTTTTTCAAACTAACAGAAGACCCGCATTTTGGACAAACCCCTAATTGTTCATCTGATTCAGTTTTTGCAATATTCATTGTATTTTTGCATACAGGGAAATTAGAACAAGCCAAAAATTTACCAAATTTACTTTCCCTATAAACCATTTCACCGCCACATTTATCGCATTTTATACCTGATTTATTAGGTTCAAGTTTGACATTTTCGCTAGTTTTATACGCTTCGATTAATTTTTTTTCAAAATCCCAGTAGAAATCATTTACCAAATTTCTCCAATTCAATTTACCAAATTCGACTTCATCAAGATTTTTTTCCATATCTGCAGTAAACTTAATATTCATAAGATCAGTAAAATATTTTTCCAAATATTCTGTTACTTGAAAGCCTAGTTCAGTAGGGACAAGCATTTTGCCGTCTTTTTTAATATATTGCCTATTCAAAATGGTAAGAATAGTTGAAGCGTAAGTTGCAGGACGACCTATTCCTTTATCTTCCATTTCTTTTACCATACTTGCCTCAGTAAAACGAACAGGTGGTTTTGTAAATTTTTGTTCACTTTCCAATTTTTCAATCTTTACTGTTTCGCCAATATTTAGATTTGGAATATCAATTCCTATGGCATCTTCGCCGTCCAACTTATACACTTTTGTAAAACCATCAAATTTTAAAGCCTTTCCGCTTGATTTCAAGCCATATTCTCCACAAGTTAAAGTTACTTGTAAACTATCATATTGAGCGTTAGACATTTGGCTTGCAATAAATCTATTAAATATCAAAGTGTACATCTTTAAAAAGTTTTCGTCAATTTTTCCCTTTAAATTTTCTGGAGTTCTATTAAGGTTAATAGGACGAATTGCCTCGTGAGCATCTTGAGCACTTTTTTTAGAACTATATATATTGAATTTTTTAGGAGCATAATTTGCGCCATACTTTTCAATGATATAATTTTTAGCCATAATTTGTGCTTGTTCTGAAACTCTTGTACTATCCGTTCTTATATAAGTAATCAAAGCCACCTTTCCTTCACCCTGAATACTAACACCTTCATATAAATTTTGTAAAATTGAGGTAACTTGTTTCAATGACAATTTTAATTTATTAATAGCATCTTGTTGTAAAGTAGAAGTAATATATGGAGCATTTGGTTTATTAGAAACGACTTGACTTTTTATATCAGATACAACAAGTTTATTGCAACGCAAAAAATCCAGCACTGATTGTGCTTCCTGCTGAGATTTCAAATCTATCTTTTTGCCATTTTTAGTTTCTAAACTGAATTTAAAAGAATGTGAATCGTCTAACTTGTTTAAAAGACCAAAAATATTCCAATATTCACTAGGCACGAAAGAATTAATTTTCTTTTCACGCTCAACAATAATTTTAAGAGCAACCGATTGTACTCTACCTGCAGACAATTTACCCTTAATTTTTCTAGATAATAATGGAGATAACTTATAACCCATCAATCTATCTAGAACACGCCTAGCAGTTTGCGCTGCTACTATATTATAATCAATTGATCTAGGATTTTGAATACTTTTTAAAATTGCATCTTTTGAAATTTCATTAAATGAGGTTCTAACTTTAGCATAATTATCAAGACCTAAAATTGTTAAAATATGCCAAGAAATTGCTTCTCCCTCTCTATCCGGGTCGGTAGCCAAATAAACTTCATCAGCCTTTTTATATAAGTCAAGCATCTCTTTTACTACCTGTTTTTTATCGCTTAAAATTTCGTAACTAGGTTCAAACCTTTTATTTACATCTACACCTAATTTATTTACAGGCAAATCACGAATATGTCCTTTGGTTGCAAAAACTGTATAATCCTTACCAAGATATTTTTGAATAGCTTCTTTTTTACCTGGTCCCTCAATTAAAACTAACTTCATAATTAAATTCCCATATAATAATTACCAGCAAGTTTTTGAACCTTACCAGCAAGTTCTAAGTCTAACAGAAATATATTAAGTTCGCTAGGCGATAATTTAGTAAAATGTAAAATATCGTCAAAACTTTTCTTTTCAGACCTTATATAATCTAATATAACACTAGCCTTTTTGTCAAGAGAATTTTCAGTTTGTTTTACTTGAATCGGCAAAACATTCAATGTGTCAAAAACTTGTTTTGCATCTAACAAAGGGATTGCCTGCATATCTTTGATTGCGACATTACACCCCTCGCTAAACCTAGAATTTATATTTCCAGGTACTGCAAAAACCTCTTTATTAAATTCAATAGCATAATTTTTTGTGTGCATTGTTCCGCTTTTTAAAGAAGCTTCAGTTATTACGACTGCATCTGACAATGCTGCTATTATTCTGTTTCTTATAGGAAACATATACGAAAGATTTTCAGTGTCTGGTGGGTTTTCCGACACCACCAAATTGCTTTTACAAATTTCAGCAAATAATTGAGCATTTGATTTTGGATAAATTTTGTTATGCCCACCAGCAATTACTGCGATTGTCCCTGTACCTTCATTCAAAGCAGTTTTATGAGCGATAGTGTCAACGCCGGTCGCAAGCCCAGAAATAATAGTAAGTCCAGCTTGTGCAAATTCAGAGCATAACTTTTTTGTTATAATTTTACCATAATTAGATGGGTGTCTAGTCCCAACCACACTAACAGAAAGACTGTTTAATAGTTGAAGATTTCCTTTGCAGTATAAACATAGCGGAGGTGAAGAAATTTCTAATAATTTTTTAGGATAATTATTAGACATAAATGTTATTATTTCAATTCCTTGCAGTTTATATTTAGTCATCAACTTTTCAAAATATTCTTTATCAGCCACTTTTAACAACATATCATATTCATCTTTTGAAATAATACTGCTAACTTCAACCTTACACTTTTTTATATAGTCTAAAATGCTTCCTAAATGCGAAAAAAATCTAAATAATTTAAACTTTTTTTCATACGATATTTCTATGCTATCTATAATTATAGCATTTATTTCATCTGCTACCATAATTCTCCTAATAAAATTTGCTTTAATTTCATATTTTAATGCTAAATATTAATTGATATTTAATCGTAAAATATTAAAACAATAACATCAAAGATTAAAATGTGTGCCGACATTTAATCTTTAATAAATTAAATTTGCTTAATAATATAAGACATTAATTCAACAAATATACACTTCAACTTTTTAATAATTAATATAAAATTTTATCTTTAATAATATTCACTTTAATTATCAATAAATAATATAAAATTAAATTCAAATAAATCTGTATATTAATATAAAACTGCTTTTTTTAAATGAAATCTATTGAAAATATTTAGTGTCTTTGCCACGATATTGAATTGCTTCTGCAATATGTTTTGGCAAAATATCATCACTTCCATCTAGGTCTGCAATAGTTCTAGAAATTTTTAAAATTCTATTGTAACCTCTAGCCGACATGTCTAAAAGTTTGAAAGCCCGTTCAATTAATGCCTTGCATTCAGCCGATAAAACGCAATATTTTCTAATATCATTTTCAGTCATTGCACTGTTACAAAATATATTACTGCCTTTGAATCTCTCTAATTGAATTTTTCTAGCGAAATCAACACGCTTTTTAATTTCACAAGAGGGTTCTTCTAACTGTTCGCTTGAAATATCTTCAAATTTAACATTATTAACATCTACATGCAAATCTATTCTGTCCATAATAGGTCCAGAGATTCTGTTCAAATAATTCTTTATCATACTGTCCGTGCACGAACATTTACCGGTTTCATCACCATAATGCCCACAAGGACAAGGGTTCATACTAGCAACAAGAGTAAACTTACATGGGTAAGTAATTGCTTGACTTTGTCTAGAAATAGTAACAAAACCATCTTCTAAAGGAGAGCGTAATGTTTCAATAACTTTTCTATTAAACTCTGGCAATTCATCTAAAAATAGCACACCATTGTGTGCAAGACTAATTTCTCCAGGGACACATTTTGCAGTACCACCAATTAACGAGATTTTAGTTGCCGTATGATGAGGTGCTCTAAACGGCCTATTAACAACTATCCCTGTGTCTCTATCTAAAACACCTGCCACGCTATGTATTTTTGTAATTTCCAACGCCTCTTCAAATGTTAAATCTGGCAATATACTAGGAAAACATTTTGCAAGCATAGTTTTGCCTGCACCTGGAGGCCCTACCATAATTATATTATGACCACCCGCCGCCGCAATTTCCAACGCGCGTTTTGCACTAGCCTGACCTAAAACATATTTAAAATCATAATTAGATTTAATTGCTTGCTTTTTCTTATCAAATGAGCAAAGTTCAACACTATGTAATATTTTTTCGCCGGATAAAAATTTGACACACTCATTTAAGTCTTTTACAGCATATACTTCAATGCCAGAAATATATCTAGCCTCTGAGATATTATCAAAAGGAATAATAAATTTTTTAAAACCTTTTTCTTTAGCATTGATTAGCATAGGTAAAACGCCGTTAACTCTGGTTACTTTGCCATCTAAAGACAATTCCCCAAATATTACAAAACTATCTATATCAAAAGAAGTGAATTTTTTACTAGCGAGCAAAATAGAAACTGCAATAGGAAGGTCATAAATACTACCCTCTTTTTTAGCATCAGCAGGTGCAAGATTTACAATTATTTTGTTAACAGGGAAATCCATATTACTATTTTTTATAGCCGACTTTACTCGTTCTCTGCTTTCTTTAACAGTGGTATCTGGAAGACCAACAATTTCCATACCAGGAAGACCTGAATGAATATCAACTTCTACCTTAACCACAAAACCTTCTAATCCAACTAAACCAAAACTATTTATTATAGCGAACATATTACCTCTAATTAAATAAACCCAAAAAATTTAAGTTCATACAAGTATATCACACATTTGTTCTAAATACAATAGTGTAAAATTAATTTTTATTTTTTGAATATTTTTTTATAAATTAAACAAATAAATATTTAAATAAATAAGTCGTAAAATTTACCTTATAATTGTTTTTATATAATTAAAAAATAGTATAATAACTTTTATAACCATTATATAGATAAATAATTGCCATTTAATCCATTGTATAAAATAATTAACAAAATAATTAAAAATTATATTACTATGCATAAAATAAAAATTATTGTTAACACTTAATATTATACACCCTCACAACTCTCTAACGCAAGCATTTAGTTTAAAATTTATTTAAAATTATAGAAAGTAGTGAGAGTGTCAAATGAATGATTTTCAAGAAAGATTACAAGAATTATTAGTTGAAAATAATATATCAAGGTTAAAGTTATCAAAATCTTTAAATATATCTTCGACTACAATAAATGGTTATTTTAACAAAAATTATTATCCAAAAATTGAGATTGCAATAACTATGTCTAACTATTTTAACTGTTCGCTTGATTTTTTATTTGGTCTAAGTGATAAAAAAGAAATTTTGAAGAAAAACTTTAATACTTTTTTTGAAAATTTTAATAAATTAATAAAATCTAGTGGACTATCTATTGCACTGACTATGAAAAATCTAAATATGAGTGAATACAATTATTACAGATGGCGTGATGGTTTATTACCTAAAACTATTAATTTAATTGATATAGCAAAATATTATAATGTAAGTATTGACTATATTCTTGGCAACACTTTAAATACTAAAACAAAATAAAATATATTATTATTGAAAATTAAAAATTTTATTATGTAACTAATTTATTAATAGTTATTAAATGTTTTTCTTAATTGTTTGAACTAATATCAATATAAAAAGAAAATTTATTCAATACAAGAATGAGTTCTTTTAGTGATACATCGGCATATAAATAAATTCAATCAAATATATCAATAAAATAATTTATTAGTAAATTAGTAAAATTGATTATTTTTAAAATGTTATAAAATGAAAAAGAACTTTACTCTTTTGATAAAGTTCTTTAACTATATGTCTATTAATTGCACATTATATCATTCCATTTAATTTTTAATAATAATCACAAATTACAAATTAGAACATTTCTTTTAAGTTTTAATAATAATCACAAACTACAAATTAGAACATTTCTTTTAAGTTTTATATAATTGTAAATCGCACGCTACATTATTTCTTTTAAATTTTAATGATATTTATTATCTCTATGAATTAGTTTTAAGTATTCTATAAATGCTTTATTATTAATCATATTTTCAAATCCATTAGAAACGATGTTGTGGAATTCAGTTCTTGCATTTTCCTCATCTTTTGTGATTTTTTCTAATTCCTCTCTTGCAACATTTTCTACATTTATAATATCATTAACAGTTATATTGTTATTATTTCCAAGATTATTTCTGTAAGCAGTCAAAATATTATTTTTTCTATCTTGATGAATTACAGCAAGAATTAATTGTTGTAATTCCTTTTTAAGTCTTTCAACTTGAGATTCTGCCAAAGATTGATTTTCGCTACCTACAGAAGTGTTTGCGTTATCAGTTACAGAATTTTCTAGTTCAAAAGTTTTATTTAAAATATTTATAATGTTTTGTCTGTCAGCCACGTTAAATGGTACTTTAAATTCAACATATTTATTGCCTTCTTCAGTAAATTCTGGTTGAACAGGGTTACCCAAAGCATCTTTAGTTAAAGTAACATTTCTGTAATACGAACCCCAATTTTTCTTTTGATTTTGTAAAAACTCTTTATAACCATTTCTTCCGCTAAGAGTATATGTACCCAAATCTCTAAGTCTGTCATTTATTGGCAACAATGTTTCTTTTTCAACTTCTCTATATTTATTTATAGCAGAATCTTTTATTGATTTTATACTTCCTTCAATGTCAGCACCAACTGACTTAGTCGCTTCAAAACCTACACCTTTAACTAGTTCAGTACCACCTTTTAATAAAGATTTACCAATTAATTTAGCCTTTTTACCTGTAGAAAAGTTTTTATATTTTTCACCGGTTAAAGCTTCTTCTTCAGCCTTTAGTCCTGAGAAAGTTGCATCATAACCTGCCTTTGTACGACCGCCAATACTTGCAACTGTTTTTAATGGTGAAGTTATAATATTAGTAGCATTTGTCATACCAGTTTTGAAAACGCTAAAGGTCGATTTCCCCTCACCAAATAAGTTTCCGCCACCAATATACGATGAAATTTTGTCAATAATTTCATTTACGCACATCAATCCTACAACAAATACTAAGAATTTTATAAATCCGTCCCAGAAAGCGACACCAAAATATGTAATGTTGTTAAATACATCATAAACAGAAAAATATATATTTAATCCTGCGACTGCCGAATATCCAGCAATCACATTTTTAATAAAATCAGATTTCCAGTTATTAAAGGCCCCTTCTCCTGAAAAAGGTATCATTGAAAGCGGTATTGGAGACAGCACATACAAGAATACGATATTAAACATACGCTTTATTAGTCCAATGATTAATACTATAAAGGCATATCCCATAAACAAGCTACCAATTATAGCCATAAATAGATTCATGTCTGACAATGAATAAAAACAAACTACATTTTTAATTGTTAAATGATAATTTTTTAAAATCGTGCTTGCATTGTCAGTTTGGTCGAATTTTACAACATAATTTTTTGCATATATCCCTGTAATTTCATTAGTTTTCTCAGTAGAAATAGTAAAACTTGCATTAGGATTATTTTTAAAGAAAGCAGTAAAATTGTCAGTAAATCCAGTTCTTAATGCATATGATATTTTCGAAATTAATCCAAATTTTGCTAAGTCATCAACATATGTATCTTCAAGCAAAATGTAATAATTAGAAATATTTTTATCTAATTTAAAATTCATTATTTCTGTTACACCCACTTGTTCATATACGCCATTTTTCAAAGTATAAATTTTGTGTGAAAGGTCATAGTCTAATGAATAATCATAATTATCCAAATCTTGCACATTCCAAACTTTAGTTAAAAGGTCTTCATAACTAGTAACGTTAGGATATATTTCACTTACTTTTTTATAATCCGCCGTCTCAACAAGGCTACCACTTTCAGAAGATGCACTTTTTATTTCTTCTGCTGACAAATCTTGCAAAGACTTTTCATAAATACTTTCATTACAATTAAAATTATAATAATATTCTATCGCTTTTGACAAATCCCCCACTTCAGACGAAAGGTAATATTCAGCCAATTCAAAAGCGGCCTTTTGGTCCTCAATATCATCGCTATCCATTAATACGCTAATATAATCAGATTCATCAGATGTTGAATTAAACAGCATTGAACTAATTGTGTAATACCCACTTAAATTTGTAGCCCCGTCTATTGCTTTTAGCACAATATTTCCTATCAACATACCAAACATACAAACTGCAGGTATTACGAAAAATCCAACAAATCCTTTTAAGTTATTCAAAATTATTGCTTTCCAACTAATTTTATTTGTCGCGTACATATTTTTGATAATAGTGATAATTGTAAGCACTATCATCAATATCACACACAAAACTATTAAAGAAATCATCAAGTTTTTAATTACAGATGAATCCAAAGCCTGAGAAATAATATCATTGTTACTATTTTCAAAGTTTTCAATTCCTGCAAATTTATTAAAACAGGTTTTAATAACATCACAAGCAGTCAATATTGCAGAAAAAATAGAGTATATTATTGATAAAAACCAAAAAGATATACTGTCAACAATCCCCGAAATAATTGATGCAAACCAATCTCCCATAACTATCCTCAGATTTATTCTACCACAGAGTTTTAGTTTTGACAAGGGGGTATTTTTAAAAAAATGTAAATGATTTAGTAATAATAATATATTTTACGCGTTTAATTACCTACTAATTTAGTATTAATATTAAAAATTAGAATTCAAATAAAATCAATATTAAGCAAAATGAAAATATTGTTTTTTAAATCAGATTTAAAAAAATCAACAAAATAAATTTACATATAAATAAATTAACATAAAGCAAGGGGAAAATATAATTTTATATATGTAAATTTTAATAAAATCACCATGTCATAAAAATTACGATTTCATTTAATAAATCGCAAATTTAAACTAAAATTCATACAAAAATATTGTAACATTTTAAGAACACTTAAAAAGATATTTTTAAAGCAAATAGTAAAAATGATGAAACCAGTGCATTAAAAGAATTATAAAAAAAGGATAATTAAAACATTATCCTTAATTTTTTAAATATTGAATTTTTTAAATAAATCATTCTCTCTTACAATTAGGGCAAACTCCAGAGTCATCTAGTTCTGTGCCACAAATATCACACATTTTTGCATTCACAGTTCCAATATTTGCAATATTCCCCTCTTTTACGCTTCCTTTGTCAACCTTCATTGAATTAGATATAATTAACATAATTACAGAAGCGATGAGTCCAATAAGTCCTGCTATTGAAAGCAATGAACCAAAAATAATTTCAATAATTGTAGCGATTTTACCTGTATTTTTAGCACCCACCACTATCAAAATAATTCCAACAGCCATAACTGCAAGTGAAAGCACTAAAATAATGATAGATAAAATATTTAAGTCTTTTTTCCCGTGATAAACATCTTTATAATTTCTACTATTCATATTATTCCACCTTAGTCCCACATTCTGAACAGAATTTTGCTTTCTTATTTACAATCTTACCGCAATTAGGACAAAATTTGCCAAGTTTAGCACCACATTCTGGACAAAATTTTGCTTTTGCAGGGATACTAGCACCACAATTAAAGCAGTCTATTCTTTCTCCCTTTTTCTTTGGTTCTTCATCTTTTGCGTTTTGCAAAGATGAATTAAACATACCACCCATTGCACCAGATGCACCTAATCCTACACCAATAGCTGCGAAATTTGCACCATTTGGATTATTTGCAGCATCTTCAATAGCATTAGCTGTTTTATATTGAGCATAAGTTCCCATTTTGTCGCCAAGAACACCTAATTTTGTGCGTTCATCTAACGCCTTTTCTACATCATCAGGTAGTGAAATATTTTCAATTACAAAATTAGAAATTTTAAGACCTAATTTGTCAAATTCTATAGAAACAATCTTTTTAGTTTCATCAGCTATTTCCCTATAATTAGATGCAAGATCTAAAGCACTAATTTTATTTTCAGCTATGGTATCTGTTAGAGCTGATACTAATACAGGACGCAACTGTTCAGCCACATCAGCAACTCTGTAAACAGCATTTGTTCCAAATACTTCTTTCATAAATTTACCAGGATCGCTCACTCTAAAATTATATGTCCCAAAACCTCTAATACGAACATTTCCAAAATCAGCATCTCTCATCATTATAGGATTTTGTGTTCCCCATTTTTGACCTATAAATTGTTTAGTATTTACAAAATAAACTTCTGCTTTAATAGGACTATCAAAACCAGTTGGCAAACTTAAAAGTTTTGTCAAAAATGGTATATTTTCCGTACTTAATTTATATGTACCAGGACCAAACACATCACAGATTTGACCTTTATGAATAAATAGTGCCGATTGACTTTCTCTAACTACTAAAGTGGAACTATTCATTATTTCATCTCTATCTTCCAAAGGATATCTATAAACAATAACATCTTTTGAATTATCTTTCCATTCGATTACTGATAAAAACTGTTTTTTGAATTTACTAAAAAAACCCATATTTCTCCTTTAATCACCATCAGATTTATGACTGTTAAAAATGCCGTTTAAAATATCAATGCCTATACCTAATCCTAAAAAATTATCTAAATCATTTGATGAAGTAATAGATTTAGTACCATCTAGATTTTTTTCAGATTCATTTATGTCTTCAAGATGAGATGGTAGCATACTGCCACAATATTCACATTTTTTAGAATTTGTATAGTTTGCACCACAATTCGGACATTTTGTATCAGCCATATTTTCCTCTTATTATAGTTTACATATAATATTAAATATTGTCAACTAAAAGAACAATTAATACGAACAAATTATAAAATAATAAAAAAAGCAAAAGATATAACTTTTGCAAATTTATAAATTTAAAATTTCTGATTCTTTAGGAGTATTAATCAGTTTTCCTGTAAACAGAGCTCTCCAACTAGATGGAAAATATGAAATTAATTTTTCAATTATCAAATATTGATTTTCTCTTTCTGTATTTGAAAACAAATCTTTAGCAGCTTGATCTAAATTCCCGCTATTTATTTCATATAATAAACTTCCTTCTGCATTAACATTACCACAAAAAGATTTAAATTTTTTTACTACTTGTAATCTAACTTCTTCTATAGCTTTATTAATTGTATTATCACCCAAAATTTCATCGATACTTTTACCATTTATAGAATATAAACTCTTGACATATTTAATAACATTTTCCTCATCCTGCTTATTTTCAATGAGGCAATAACCTTTTTTTATGCTTTCTAAATATTTTTCAATATAAAAATATTTTAAGCACGATTTGAATGAAATTAATAATTTATCTTTGACATCTTTATTTTTTAAAAATCTATTAATTGTATCTATATCTAAGTGTGGTAATACACCCAAAACACCATCTGGATTAAGTTTAATTTTATTGCCAAATCTTCTTACAATAAATCTTTTGATAGTTGCAGTACTATCTTCACCAGGCTCACCGTTTTTTCTTTCATACCCTGTATTTACAAAAATTGTATTTAAAATACATCTTTTAATATCTAAAGTAGTTGAAAATCGTAATTTACCTGCTAA
Source organism: uncultured Christensenella sp. (assembly GCA_949293925.1). Taxonomy (GTDB): domain Bacteria; phylum Bacillota; class Clostridia; order Christensenellales; family UBA1242; genus CASFHD01. Next base: position 12,881 of record CASFFI010000053.1, read on the forward strand.
AGCACGGTAATTATCGGCAGTTCTATTGCTACACATATTAGATCTTTTAACACTTTCTCCACAATATTCTCTGAATAATCCTGTATTTTTAACAAAGATACTAGCTGGAGATTTTTCATTTTTAAAATTTGCCTTATTAAATATATCCTCTCTTAATTCTAATAATAAATTTTCATATTTTTCACATAATTTTTTTAACTTGCCTGAATGTTTTGAATTAATGTGAGTAAAACTAGCTAAATATACTGCAGGCAGACAAACAAAAGCCAATTCGTTAATTTCTAATAACTTATCAAGAAAATCTTCTTTGCACGAAATATAATAATCTAATTTTTTGTCATAATCAATGTTCTCTGGATGTTTATCAAGCAATTCACACATAACTTCCATAATATTTTTATTTTTTAAATATATTAAAAATTCTTTTGCTTTTTCATAATTCTCATTTGTATTAGGACATATTGAAAAAATTCTTAATAATTTTTGTTGTAGATTATAATATCTTTGTTTTTTATATTGATTATTTGCTTTAGAACTATTATCCGAATTTGCATCTTTTGTTAAATTTGTAACATCTATACCTGGTCTTTTACTACTAGTATCTTCATCACGAATACCAATAATATTTCCATCTTCATCACAAATATAACCATATTTTAAACGTCGTTCTTCTTCAGTTTTTTTAATAAAAACATTAATATTAACAATTTCCCCGTCACCATTAAATATATTTCCATATTTTGTATAGTAAGAACCCATAATAAACCACCTCTAAAATTGTTCTAATAATATCATAAATAAAATTTTTTTCAAGACCCTTTTTAATTTTTTTGAAAAATTTTTAATAAAAAAGAGCAACTGATGTTGCCCTTTAGGTAAAAAGCTATGAACAATTTTTAGAATCTAAGCTTTTATTAGCCTTTGCAGTTGATGCACTCTTTGCACTTTTTGTGTTTGATGCGCTTTTAACATTGCTTTGAGACTTTGTCGCGTTCGAAACATTTGAAGAATTTGTTGTGTTAGAAGTGTTTGAACTATTTGAACAACTTTTACAATTCTTTTCGTTTGAACTAGCCTTAGATTTCTTGTTTTTCTTACCAAACATTTTTTACCCCTTTTATGTAAGGCAATTGCCTTACACAAGTATTATGTGTTATAATATGAATATTTATTAAATTAATAAATGACAGATTTTTCCAATCTCATATAATCATAAATTTATATATCAAAAACAAGTATATATACCATTTAATCAATAGACACTATAATCTATATTTGTGTAATAATATTATACCTTAACTGAACACTCATTACATTAAAGTTATACTTTAAATAGTAATTTAATATGATAATATATTAGTTAATGGTTACTAAATATGTGTTAATGATATAATATCATACTTTAACTAAATTCTTTAAATAGAAAAATTACACTTTAAATTAATAATGTAATACGATAATATATTATTGTTTAAAAAAATTTAAAATATTGTTATAACTAAAATAAATAATATAATAAAAAAATCAATAAAATTAAAAATTTTTGTAAAATTTGTTGACAGGCATATTTTTTTATGATAATATAAACTTGCAATGTGGCAACAGATTTGGGAGGTTAGCGCAGTTGGTAGAGTACCTGCCTTACAAGCAGAGGGTCATAGGTTCGAGTCCTATACTTCCCACCATAACAAAAAGTTGTCTCATTGCATATTAATTAATGTTTATATGCGGGAGTGGCTCAGTGGTAGAGCGTTGCCTTGCCAAGGCAAATGTCGCGAGTTCGAATCTCGTCTTCCGCTCCACAATAACAT
>CASFFI010000054.1 GCA_949293925.1 uncultured Christensenella sp.
TGATTGCTTTTTCCGACAATAAAATTATCAAATGTATATTTTGAATTAAATTTGCTTTCAACTTTATTTTCATTACTGAAATATGATAACTGTTGAGGAATCTCTTTTGTTAATTCTTCTTTATTCTTAATATTTCTTGCTTCTTCGTTATCAATAATTTTTAAAATTGTGTAGTTATTAAAAACTTTTCTCACAGCATTTTGAATTTTTTGAAATAAATTTGGATTATTAGCTTGATTTTTTGCTGTTACAGAATTTGCAACCATTATAAATTCGTCATCACAGTATTGAATAGGTTTTAAAGGTTCAACCCATAAATCAAAAGTAACTGCGGTAACTTCATTTTGTAAAATATCTAAAACTTTATTCCACTGTTGATTTAAATCCATAACAACCACCTAATAAATATACAAAGTTATTTTATAATAATATAAAAAATTTGTCAACAGACAAATCTAAAAATTAGTAGTGGCTTTTCCATTATCAATTTTGATAGCATAATAATCTTCATCAGTTGCAGGTATTTCAGTGCAAGTAATTAAAGTTTGATATTTTGAAACAGCAGATAGCAAAAGTTTTTTTCGGTTGTTATCTAATTCACTCATAACATCATCAAGTAAAAGTATAGGATATTCACCTGTGTCATTTTGAATGATTTCCATTATTGCAAGTTTTAAAGACAGAGAGATTGTTCTTTGTTGACCTTGCGAACAAAAGTATTTACAATCTAATCCATTTATGAGCAAAGTTAAATCATCACGATGAGGACCTACTAAAGTAAACCCAAGTTCACATTCTTTTATAAAATTCTTTTCAAAAGCGTTATAAAAATATTTTTTTATTTCATCTTTGTCTGAATTAAAATTATAAAAAATCTCTAATTTTTCACTTTTTGTTAAGAAAAAATGAATTTTTTCAGCAAATATTTGAAGTTTTTTAATAAAATTTATTCTTTTTAATATTATTTCAGTGGCAGTTTCAATAAATTGTTGATTCCAAATATTTAACTGTTCTTTTTTTGTGTTTAAAGATATATTACTTTTTAATACCGCATTTCTTTGTTTTAATATTCTTTCAAATTTGAGCAAGTTGTTTAGATATACTTTGTCATATTGACTTATTGATATATCCATAAATTTTCTTCTATCTTCAGGTGATTCTTTTACCAATTTCAATTCATCAGGAGAAAAATATACTAAATTTAGTTCTCCTATTAAACTAGATAATTTTAAAATAGGAATATTATTTATTTTTATTATTTTATTTGTTGATTTATTTAAAATGTAATTAATAGTTTTATTTCCTGCAATAGTTGAAAATTTTAAAAGAATAGAAGCATAGTCTTTATTGAATTGTATTAATGATTTTTCTTTTATAGGTTTTGGAGTTTTACCTAGTGCGCATAAATATATAGATTCAAGTAAATTTGTTTTTCCTTGAGCATTTGTTCCAACAATAAAATTAATACCTTTTTTAAAAGATATTGTTTCTTTTTCATAATTTCTAAAATTTATCAATTCGACTTTATTAATAATCATTTGTTTTATGATAAATCTAAAAAATATAATTGTCAAGTCAAAAAAATATTATAAAAAAAGAGTTTTTTTACTCTTTTAATAATAAATTTTTTAATTTTTTATAATTAGGCTTTTTAATTTTGTTAAATTTACAGTTTAAAGAAACATATAATTCATTTTCTATATTAAATGTTTTGTTAAAAAATTCGTTAATATCTTGAACAGTTATTGAATTTATAATTTTGACTAGGGTTGAATCTTTAAATGTATCTAAAAGTGAATTTAAATAGTGATATAAAATATATGCATTAATGTGTCTTGGCGAATTGTAATCTTCATCTAATGAATATAAAAAATTATTTTTTTCAATATTAAATTCTTTTTCACTAATATTATTTTTTCGTATATAATTAATTTCATCATTAATTGCTTGTATGATGTTATATAAATTTTCTTGCGAACAGGAAAAATTAAAGCATATACCTGCACTATTATTTTCATTTATGTTATATACTGAAAAACTATATACATATCCTAAATCTCTTAATTTGTTAAATAATTTATTGTTTAACATAGATGTTAATAATTTTAAAATATACAATTTTTTTAAATAAATTTTATCATTTTTATTAATTTTTGGTACTTTAATTAAAAAAATAATATCTAATTTTTCATTATCATTTTGAGTTAATATCATATTGCCTTTATTATTTATGTCTAAATATTTAATTGAATTTTCTCGACCTATTGGCAATTTTTTAATAAAATTATTGTATATTTTATTTTTGATTTTTTTAAAACTATATGAAGAATTCACAACACATATCATATTTTCAACATTATAGTAAACATTTTTAAATTTTTCTAATATTTTAGCATTGATTTTATTTAAGTCTTCTTTATTACCTATTAGCAATCTTTCATCAAATTTTTTATTTGTATAAGATTTTAATAAATTAAAATGAGGACTATTTTTTGAATTAGTAATTTTTATATTATATTCTTCTAAAATAACATCTCTTTCTTTTTCTATTAAACTATCTACAAATTTAGTGTTGGTTATCATATCCGAAAACAATTCTAAAGATTTATCGAAAAGTTTATTCGTTCTATAAAATTCAAAATTGGTTGTATTAGAATTTGTGAACGCATTAATAAAACAAGTTTCGTTTAAATCTTTTTGTAATTGTTCGTGATTTCGTTTGTTGGTTTCTAAAAACAAAGAGTGTTCTAAAAAATGAGATATTCCGTTTAGGTAATTATCTAAATGACCAACTTTAAAACTTACTAACAATCCAGAAGATTTATTTTTAGTTTTTGTATATAGTAATGTTCCACCTTTTTTATATTTGTAAATTTTAATTTTCATAAAAAAATTTTATATATTTATAAAAAAATTGTCAATATATACTCACATAAAATTACAAAATCTGTAAAAAAATATAAAATTTGACAATTTTTTAATTAATTATTTTTTATAATGAATTTTAAATCATATATCTATTTATTATATATACGCATATACGCGTGTGCGCGCGTGGGTATTATAATATCTTTAAAAATTTTAAAAAAAATAACAGATTGTACATCTGTTATTCTCTATTTAATTTGTCAACAGCAGTTGCGTTTTCAATTAAACTTTCACCAGTTAAGTATGCTGCAATCATAGATGCGCTTACAGATAGTGATAAAACTACTAGTGAAACATAAACGTGTAAGAAGTCAGCAGGCAATCCTGTTTCTCTGGTGTATATTACATATAATAATACAGCCATAATTACAGCAATTACACTTAAAACATAAATAATTAATCCTGAACTGAATTTCATTTTTCCAAGACAAGAACATACTATGTCATAGATTAGTGTAAAGCATACTACTGCTAACCAAATCAAATAAATAACTCTTATCCACATTTTTACATCTCTTGCTATCAAAATATAAGCGAAGAAGAAACTTAACAAAAATGCTAATGGTACTAATGTAAAGTATATAATGTATGATAA
>CASFFI010000055.1 GCA_949293925.1 uncultured Christensenella sp.
TATTTTATCTAAAATTAAATTTAAAGTTACATTAGATATTGCGAACTTTTTGTATTCTGGAATTATAGGGGATACTTCTAATTTTACTAATTTAAACACTGATAGTATGACGCTTAAGGTTGCTAGCAATTTGGTTGAATTCGGAGTAAATACTAATGAACTAAATTATCAATTATTTTCTAAAGTTTCATTAAACAAATTTTTATTTTCAAATTATTTAAAGTCTAGAGTTAAAGTTTATAACAAACTAGGCGTCGCCGTTATAAAATGCACCCAAAAAGATGTTGAAAAGTTTAATGCCAGCATTGATGATATAGGTGCGGTTACAAGTTCACCACTTAGCATTGATTGCGTCAATATTTGTTTAATGCTTAGCGAAAGAGATGATTGTGTAAAATGTAGTTTTAGAAGCAAAAAAGATTATAACATAAATATCATTGCAAAAGCATTTGGTGGTGGTGGGCATATTTATGCTTCTGCTTGTACTTCTGATAAATACACAATTGATGAATTTGAAAATGAAATAATTAAGTTTATTGATAAAAATATGGATAAAATTAAAATGGATTAGTTTTACTCTAGTATTATTTATTAATATAAAAGAACTTGATTGAATTTATAGAGTTCTTTTTTATTTTGCTAGTTTAAAATTGTTATCTTTTATATGTATTTTTTGATTAAATATAAATTTTCTGTCAAATATTTTTATGGAGGTTTATATTATATGGATTTTCAAGAAAGCAAAACAAAAGAAAATTTGGCTAGAAGTTTCGCCGCAGAATGTCAAGAAGGCGCTAGATATCAGTTTATGGCTAAAACTGCAATGCAAGAAGGTTATGTTTACATGAGCGGACTTATCAGAACTCTTGCACACAATGAAATGGCGCATGCAAATCAATTTTTTCAAAAAATTGTAGAACTTGGTGGACAAGATGTTAGAAATGTTGATATAAAAGCAGGGTATCCTTTTAAAAATGGAACATTATTGGATACTTTAAAATTCGAGTCTGAAAACGAAAGAATGTCAGGAGAATCAATTTATCCAGAGTTTGCTAAAATTGCTAGAGATGAAGGATTTAAAGATGTAGCACAACTATTTGATATGGTGGCATTAGTAGAATTAGGACATCAAAAAATATTAACTCAATTACACGATAATTTATGTAAAAAGAAATTATATAAATGTAAGGACGGAAACACCTCTATATTTAAGTGTGATGAATGTGGTCATATTGAAAAAGGAAAACAAGCTCCACAAGAGTGTCCTCTTTGTCATATGCCTCAAGGTTATTATCGCATAGATGTAACTTTAATGGAATAATATAATTAAAATATCTTCAAATTTAAATTAACAAATTGTAATATAATTTTTATATAATTATTAATATATTAAAAACACATTCAATAAAAATTTAATATTGCAATTATAGTTTTAATAAAATGCATTTTTTCTCAAAAGACAATAAGTTTTTATATTATTTTAATTATTGGAAATTAAAATAAAAAATAGGTTAAATAAAACCTATTTTTTTTATTGTCTATAACAACAATTTTTATATTTTTTACCACTTCCACAAGGACATGGAGCATTTCTTTCTGTTCCTGGATATTTATCAATTACTTCACTATCTTTTTGGTTAGTATAATTGCCACCATTTGTAGTATTGTTTTTCGCTTGTGAATTTATTGCTGGTTTTGAATTTGTAGGTATTGGTGCTCTAGCTGGCATTTGCACATTTATTTGTAATTTTGCTCTGAATAATGTTGAAGCTGTGTATTCACGAATGTTATCAATCATTTTATCAAACATATCAAAGCCTTCACTCTTGTATGCTACAATTGGGTCTTTTTGGCCATAAGCTAAAATACCTATTTCATTTCTTAATGTGTTCATAGCATCAATGTGGTCCATCCAGAATTTATCAACAATTGTTAGCATTATTCCTCTTTCTACTGGAGAGAAATCCACACCTAATTTTTTAAATTCTTCAATCTTTTTCTCATACATATCTGCAACGATTTTTGAAATTTTTTCCTGTGCTTCTTGTAAATCGCAATCTTCGACTAATTCTGGTGTAACTAAATTTTTACCTTTTTCAATTAGTTTGTCTTCTAAGGCTTTATTTAAACTTTCCAAATCCCATTCAAAGCTTGCTTTTGTTTCATCAATGTATGCATAACAAATTCTAGATACATATTCTTTTATCATATCTACTACTTGAGAATGTATATTTGTACCATCTAATACCTTATCTCTTTCAGCATAAATGATTTGTCTTTGTTTGTTCAATACATCATCATATTGTAAAACTTGTTTTCTTATAGCAAAATTATGTGCCTCTGTCCTTTTTTGTGCACTTTCAAAGAATTTGGTTAATATTTTTGCCTGAATTGGCATATCTTCATTATTTTTGAAAATAATTGAAAACCATTTCTTAAATCTATCTTCTCCAAATCTTTGTGGCAAATCATCTTCAAGTGATATAAAGAAAATTGATGAACCTACATCGCCTTGACGACCTGCACGGCCACGCAACTGATTGTCAATTCGTCTTGATTCGTGGCGTTCTGTACCTAAAATATGAAGACCGCCAACTTTTATAACTTCTTCTTTTTCTTTGTCGCATTGTTCTTTAAATTTCTTATACAAATTGTTGTACTTTTCTAATACAGCTTTTTCTTCATCATTTAAAGTTGCGCCATAAGTAGTTGCTCGCTCTATTAAATCAGAATCTATTCCTTCAAGTCTCAATTCGTTTTTAGTTAGATATTCTGCGTTTCCCCCTAACATAATATCTGTACCACGACCTGCCATATTTGTTGAAATTGTTACTGCATTTAGTCTGCCGGCTTGTGCTACTATCATACTTTCAAGTTCGTGATTTTTAGCATTTAATACATTGTGACGAATTCCTTCTTTTGAAATTGCTTTAGATATTTCTTCAGATTTCTCAACGCTTGCTGTACCTACTAATATTGGTTGATGTCTATCGTGTTTTTCTTTGATCTCTGCTACAATTGCTTTTAATTTTGCTTTTTCTGTGTAGAAAACCATATCTTGTTCGTCTATTCTCTGTATAGGTTTATTTGTTGGTATGACTACAACGTCTAGTGAATAAATTTTGTTAAATTCTGTTTCTTCTGTTTTCGCAGTACCTGTCATACCACTTAATTTGCGATATGATTTAAAATAATTCTGGAAGGTAATAGTTGCTAGTGTTTTGTTTTCATCTTTTATCTTAACATGTTCTTTTGCTTCGATTGCTTGATGTAATCCGTCGCTATATCGTCTGCCACTCATTACACGACCTGTAAATTCATCTACAATTAAAATCTCATCATCTTTTACAATGTAGTTTATATCTTTTTTCATAATGTAATTGGCACGCAATGCATTATTTATATGATGATTCAATTCAAGTGCTGTTATGTCTGATAAGTTCTCAATACCGAAATATTTTTCCGCTCTTGATACACCTTGCTCAGTTAGTCTAATTTGTTTTTGTTTTATATCTATTTCATAGTCTTGGTCTGTAAGTCTTTTTACAAAACTATCTGCTTTTACATATAATTCACTAGTTTTGCCACCTCTGCCTGAAATTATGAGTGGTGTTCTTGCTTCATCAATCAAAATTGAATCTACTTCATCGACAATAGCAAACTTAAGTCCGCGTTGAACTTTATATTTTTTATCAGGTTGCATATTATCTCTTAGATAATCAAAACCAAATTCGTTGTTTGTTCCATAGGTTATGTCTGCTTCGTATGCACGCTTTTTTTCTTGCGGCTGTTGTCCACTTAATGTAACACCTACAGTTAAACCTAAAAATTTATAAAGTTTGCCCATTATTTCTGCTTGGTTTTTTGCTAAAAATTCATTTACAGTTACTACATGAACATTATTCCCACTTAATGCATTTAAATATGCTGGTAATGTTGCAACTAATGTTTTACCTTCACCTGTCTTCATTTCTGCAATACGGCCTTGATGTAATACTACGCCACCTATTAATTGAACGTGAAAGTGTCTTAAACCTAATACTCTTGTACTTGCTTCTCGCACTAATGCGTAAGCGTCTGGCAAAATATCATCAAGTGTTTCACCTTGTTTTAATCTTTCTTTTAATTTAGGTGTAACATTTTGAAGTTCAGAATCATTTAATGATTTATAATACTCTGCTTTATTTTCAATCTTTTGTACAATTTTTTCTATTTTCTTTAAATGTCTTGTGTTAACGCTAGTAAATAATCCCATATTTCTCCTTAAAGTTTATTGCCATTATATCATCTTTTATTATTTTTGGCAAGAATTTATCTTGTGCAATATTGACATTTGATGAAAATATGATATTATATATTTTAAATCAGCGCAAAAGGGAGAAAAAAGTGGGAAGTTTATTAGGAAAAATTGCTGAAAAGCATTATGTAGTTGTGGGCAAAACTTGTGATGGAAGATCAGGACAAATTTTGAAGTCTGCAGACTTGGTAAAACAAGAAGTTGATTATTTTGGAATTACAAGGTGGGAGTATTTAACTGGAGTAAATAAAGGCGATGAATTAACTGATTTTAGTGATATCGTTACACTAGGTAAAAGCAATCAACCAAAAAATATTGTTTTATATATAAAACCAAATATAACTTCTATTGATGTTGATGCGTTTAACGGATCAGAATGGTTGCATACTGTTTTATTCTTATCTGATATTAACGGGAAAAGTTGTAAAAATATAGGATATCATTCTTTTGCATTCTGTGAAAATTTAAAAACTCTTATTTTGCCAAATGATTTAGAAAATATTGGAGACAGTGCTTTTTGTGGGTGTAGAAATTTAAATAAGGTTTTGTCAGCTAGGGTAGTTGATAAAGATGATGTAAATTCAGTTATAGCAACGTTGAGTTCTAGTAAAAAACTATTTGATATTTCAACTTTAGGTACAAATGCTGGGAAGTTAATTATTGGAAAAAATGCTTTTGCAAGATGTTATTCTTTACCTAAAAATAATAAAATAAAATTGCCTCCACTTAGAATTTATTCTGGCAGTGCAAATGATTTGGTGGTAGAAAAATAATATATTGTTGCTATTAATTAAAATTAAAAGATTATGTTAAATAAAAAAATAGTGATTTTGTCATCACTATTTTTTTTGGTATTTAATTTATTATTTTAATTCTACAGTAGCGCCAGCTTCTTTAAGTTTAGCTTCAATTTCTTTTGCTTGAGCTGTTGGAACATTTTCCTTAATTACTGAATCAGGTGTTTCAACTAATTTCTTAGCTTCTACAAGTCCTAAACCTGTAACTTCTCTTACTACTTTAATTACAGCGATTTTTTGAGCGCCAGCTTCTTTTAATACTATATTAAATTCTGATTTTTCTTCTTTAGCTTCGCCAGCTTCTCCAGCAGGAGCAGCAACTACAGCAGCGGCAGCGCTAACACCAAAAGTTTCTTCTAATCCGTGAACTAAATCGCAAAGTTCAACAGCTGTTAATTTTTTGATTTCTTCAATTAATTCGTTTGTTGTCATAATTTTTAATTCCTTTTAATTCCTCTTTATTTTATTGCTTGTCAGCAATAGCCTGTAATGCACGAGCAAGAGCTGAAACAGGTGCATTGAGCATACCAAGTAAGTTTGCAATAAGTTGCTCTTTTGATGGGATACTTGCAAGTTTGTCTACTGCAACAGCATCAATAACATTGCCATTTAATAATCCCGCCTTAAATGTGAGTTTGTTTAAGGCTTTAGCTTGCTTTTTAATAATTCTAGGGCCTGCAGTTTCATCGTCCATTGAGAATGCAAATGCAGTTGTTCCCTCTAAGTAAGCATCAAAACCGTCGATTTTAAGTTCATCACACGCTTTTTTGAAAAGCTTGTTTTTATAAACCTTATACTCAACATTGTTTTTTCTAAATTCGGCACGCATTGAAGTGTCTTCAGTAACAGTAATACCTTTGTAGTCAATCAATACTATTGATTTTGCGTTTTGAATATTAGTTTTGATTTCTTCTACAAGTGCTTTTTTAGCATCTAAATTTGATGACACTTTGTATTCCTCCTTATATGTAAAAAATCCTATGCCAGCAAGACATAGGATTAGCACCAATTTACCCATTTATCTTGCCTATACAAGTAACTTTCGTGTTATGTTTTCACACTTGTAGTCTTTGGCTTTATATTTTTTACTCACTTATTATATGTAAAATTTTTTTATTTGTCAATACTTTTTCAAAAAAATTATTTTACTTTATTTTAATTGTATGGTATCTTCTAAAATTATTTTACTTTATTTTAATTGTATGGTATCTTCTTAAATAAAGGAATTTGTCACATAATGAATTTTGTCAATATTTTTTCTCCTATTAAAGAAAATGAAAAGCACAAAAAAAATATTTTATATATAAGCATTTTATTGTTACTACTTGCTGGATATAATTTATTTTTATGCAATAAATTTTTTCCTGTTACAGAAGGTTGGTTCTCTGAATATGCTATGTATATCTTAGATGGACAAATTATGTATAAAGATTTTTTTATGTATATTCCACCATTATATCCACTAATAATTGCTTTTCTTATAAAAATATTTGGTAATTATTATTTGGTGCTTAGGATATATGGAATTGTTGAAAGATTGATTCTCGTTCTAATAGTATGGCTAATTCTTAAACATTATTTTTCAAATAAGTCGTGCTTTATTTCTATTTTAATTGCTAGCATTTTATATATGACAAACCTTCAAGATCTTTTTTATGGATATTATCAAACTTCTCTGTTGATAGCAATGTTTTCATTATTGTTTTTTATCAATTCAAATAATATTGAATTTTCTAATAGAAAGAGATTTTTCTTTGCTTCATTATCAGGTATATCAGTTGGAATTTTATTATATTGTAAGCATACGCTTGGTTTAATTTGTTTTTTATTGTACTTAGCTCTTTTCATATTTTATATAATAATGAATAAAAATGATAGGTCTTTAAAGTATTTAATCATTTATGCATTTTCATTTTGTTTAGTGGTGATTATCGGAATTATTATCCTTCAATCTTTAGGCGCTTTAAATCCTATGATAGATCAATTATTTTTTTCATCAAATTCTAAAGGATCATTATGGAATATTTTACTAAATTTCATTGTAAATGCTAAAGAATATTTGAATTTCATTATTATAAGTTTAATTGTTGGAATTTATTGTGTCTTCTCAAATTTTTTGTTGAAAAATAAATTTAATAATAGGTATAAGTTGCTATTGGATATAATAATTTACACCCTGTTTGATATTTATGTACTTTTTATGTTATTAGATAGTTCAATAAATATAACCGCTTTTTTAATATTAATTTTGTTTCTATTTTCTTTTTTACTTGTTTTAAATTTTTTCTTATTTAAAAAATGTATAAGAAAATCTTTTAGTGATAATATTTTTGTTTGTGTTTTCTGCGTGATATTATTATCTATATTCTTTGTTTCTTTATTCTATCCAAAGTTCTCTAATTTTAGTTCTAATTTTGCTTCAAATCCTTTAATGTCTATTTCAATTAGTTATGGTTCTTTCTATATATGTGTTTTTATCGCATTATATTATTTTGTTAAATATCTAATAAGATCTAAATATCGCTTGATTAATAATAATTATGATTTTAATATTATATCAATATCTTGCTTTTCTGCAATGGTTTTATATGTACATAGTATGTCAGGGACTATGGAAATTCATGGCTCATTACTTGCTCTTAGTTTAGTATTGTGTATAATATTTCAAGATATATTTAAACGAATAAATAGTCGTTTAATTAAATTTAATTACTACAATATTTTCTGCTTGAGTTTTATCATAGTAATGTGTATTGTTTCTTGTTTTACTCAACGCATTTATAAGCCTTATCATTGGTGGGGTGTAGGAGCATCGCCTTCAATCACTGAGCAAACTAGTTATCTAAAAGATCCAACTTTAAAGGGTTTTAAAATTGAAAAAAAACAAGCTGATGAATTAAATTATATATATGATTTGGTAATTAATTTAAAAAATGAAAATGATACAATGTACACTTTTGCATCTATTAATTATTTTAATGTAATGTCTGGGTTAAAGTCGCCAACATTTGCTAAAGTACATTTTTTTGATGTTTGTACTGACGAATATGCTATTAGTGACCTTAAAATAATTCAGGAAACTGAACCAAATTTTATAGTTTATATAGACTACGATGAAAATACATATATAACTCATGAAAAACTATATAGAAATGATAATTATTGTGGTCAAAGGGTTCTAATTGATGGTATAAAAAAATTATGCGACTCAGAAAAATATGAATTAATATATATATCTAAAAATATTTCAGAAGATCCAATATATTTTTATCACAAATTATAAAAATATCAAAATAACAAGTAGTGTGATTGTTAAAAATTTATGGAAGTAGAATCTAAAAGATTTTGCTTTATATTTTTGTTAGTTTTTGATTTAGTTGTTTAACATTTCATTATATATCCTTTAAATATTAAAAGAATTAACTTTAATTTTTATCTAAAATGTTTTAATTATTATTATATTTTGTTAAAAAAATTACGAAATACAAAGATAAGTGGAATAAGTTTAATAGGTATTTAAAAGTTGTTTAATAATTGACAAAATAGATATTCAATATTATAAATTTTAGAAAAATAATAAATATATAAATGAAGATATCAAAAATATGGAATAAAAACAATAATGTATACATAATAAATAGTAATAGTTTGTATAATTTTTAATTGATGTAAAAACTAATAAACTTATTTAAAAATGATTAAAATGTATGATTAAAAAACAATTTGGATTTAATGTTTTAATCAATTAAAATTCAATATAAGATGGAAACTAAAAAAAATGTAAAAAAATAAAAAAAAGTTTTAAAAAACTGTTGACAGAAAAAATAAGGTGTGATAATATTACAATGCAACGCAAA
>CASFFI010000056.1 GCA_949293925.1 uncultured Christensenella sp.
ACATATTCATCTTCAAATAATAGTATGAAAGTTATGGTAGTTGCAACTTCAAAATATTCTTCAAATGAAAATATTTCAGTTAAACTTAGTAACGAAATCAATATAATTGATGTTTCAACTGATAAAACTGCACCAGAATTTGTAAGTATGGAAGAAGTAACCCAACTATTTAATGGTACTGAAAGAGTTGTTTTTGGTCAGGGCGAAAAAGTTACTATCCCTACAGTTACATTTAACGATGCAAATGACCCTTATCTAAATGCGAGTGTTAAAGCCTATACTACTGATGGCGATGATATAACTATTTACAATACTAATGTTTCATACGAATCAGGAAATACTATTATAGGCGGCGGTTATTTCACTACAACCGCTGTTGGTATTTACCATATTGTATATACTGTAGTTGACGCTGCTGGCAATGCTACAAATTATATTACTCTTTGTGAAGTAGAAAGTACTGAAACTCCTATAATTAGTGTCAAATGGTCAAGTTCTTTATCAAGTGTGGATTTTGGTAGCACTATAACTTTGCCAAATGCTACAGTTATTCAAGGTGATTCTACTGTTAATGATGCTGTAACTAACATTACAATCTCTGGTCCAGGATACTCAAGGGCAAACAATAAAGTTACTTTCACTCAAAATGGTGAATATACAATTACATATTCTGCTTATGTAAAAACAAGTGATTACGATAGTTATGTAAATGCTTCAGGTGAAGCAAATGAAGGGTATTCTCTTGTAACTGAAGGCAACTATGTGTATGCTGTGAATGATATTTCTGAAGATGACAAAGTGTTAGTTATGATTAAGGCTGATGATTTAGTATTTACTACTGTTGTTTCAGAAGATGAATTAAAAGTAGATTTTGGACTACTTGATGAAGTTCCTACAACAGCACCTTTGTATCAAGATGGAAATGTTTACAATAAAATCTATATTCCTGACTTTAAACCAAGTTATAGCGATATTGAGGCAATAGATTGGAACAACACTAAAATATCTGTAAAGTATGCAGATACTAGTGCTAATGTGATTGTTAGTGAAGATGCTGATGGAAAATATTTTGAACCTTCTAATGGTAGTGGTGAATACATTGTAACATATACTGTTATGACTACAACTGGTAAAACTGCTACTGAAGATTATACTATTAAAGTTGGAGATAATACTCCTCCTGTAATTACAGTTGAAAGTTCATTGGATTCACTTTTAAATGCAAATAAAACTTTAACTGGCGATAGTTATACTTTAGTTATTAATGCATCTGATATTTCAGTTACAGATAAGGGCTGGAATGATGAAGATAAATCAGATTATGTTCAAAATTTAATCTCTGGCGAAAAGATTAAAAATTATATCGTTGTTAGATATTTAGATACTGATACTGTAATTAGTGGTACTTATAAAGATGGTCAATTAACCTATATTTTAAATAATACTGGTAAGTATTCAGTAACTATAACTATCACTGATGACAACAATAATACAACTACAAAAACTTATAATTTCGCTCTATCTACAAATGCTGAAGACGATAATAAAAACGACAGTATTGTAGGTATGGTACTGATAGTAATTTCATTATTGATTCTAGGTGGAGTAATTGCTTATTTCTCATTCGCAGGTAAAGGCAATGGTGGAAATAGTGGTAAAACCAAGAGAACTAAAAAAGAATCTTCTAAAAACAAAAAAGTGGAAGAAAATAATGAAGTAGTTGAAATCGAAAACAACTTGGATAAATCAGTTGAAGATGTAAAAGAAGAATCTAAAGTTGAAAACGATGAAACTAAAGATGTTTCTGTTGAAGATAAAACTGTAAATTCTGAATTAAATGAAAGCGGTATTGACAATGTTGAAAGTTCAGATTATCAACCAGAAAAAGACGAAGAAAAAAATGATAAATAAAAAAACACCTTCAGGTGTTTTTTTATTGCTATAAATTACAAAATATTAATAATTCTAATTTTATATTTATAGTAATTTTAATTTTATATTAATAATTGTAGTTTAATATTTTATTTCATATTTATTAATTATGATTTGTAATTTAATAATATTGATTTGTTATTTAATGATTGTGATTTGTACTTTAGTATTTATAAATTGTCTTTAGTATTTATAAATTGTCTTTAGTATTTAACAAATGTATTTAAGTATTTATAAATTAAGATTTATTATTTATTAATCGTAATTTAATTAATATGTTAAATTTATCATATTCGTTATTTAATATAAATAATATAAAAACTTTATTTGGAATTTGAATTTTGAATTTGTTTGTTTGGGCTGTTTTTTGTTACTTTTTTTAGTTTTTGTTTATATTTGAATATATTTAGACATTTTGTTATTAATATAAAAGAAAAATACGCTATAAATGAAATTAAAATACTTGCTATCATATCCGTTAAATAATGTTTTCCTAAATACGTTCTGTCAATCAATGATAATATTATAATGCAAAGTGATATTAAAAGATAATTTATCTTTAGTCGTTTGTTATAAGAATCTTTTATTAAAAAATAATATACAAATAGCAATATTAAGCATATTGATAGTACATGACCGCTTGGAAAACTTTGTCCAGATGAAGCATTGCCTATTAGCATAATTTCTGATGAATAATCGTATGGTCTTGTTCGATTAAAAAGACTTTTCAATACGTATTCATTAAATATCATTGTTATGGCATAAACAAAAGCAAAAATAATGCCATTTTTTCGATTTTTTATAAATATGAATATAAATGCTATAGCAAAACCTATAATTCCTATTAAATCGGCAAAAATCAAAAAAAATTTATCACTAAATGCACTTCGCATTTCTTGAATCGTCTTGATTAATTCAATCTCAAACATTTTATTCCCCTATATCTATATTAAATTATCATAATTCTAAATTTTTTGTCAAATATTAATGTTTTTAATTTCTAAATTTTTTAATCTAATAAAACAAGTAGATAATATAAAAAAATAGCATTTACATTTCAATAAAAAAACGTATATTGATAATATTTATTTAAAATCTTTTGCTAAATCTATATTTAAAATTTTCTAAACATATACTTTTAATTTGATAAATAATATATTTAACATTTTTAAAACAATAACTTGAAAGTTTTTAATTTTTGGCGCAGAGAACAGGATTTGAACCTGCGGACGCTTTTACGTCACACGATTTCCAATCGTGCTCATTCGACCACTCTGACATCTCTGCACATTTTGTAATTGTATCATAATTATATTAATAAATCAACAATATTAATAAATCAAGATAATAAAGATTTAAAGTGTATATTTATCATGTTTTAGTTGTATAAATTGTCACCCAATTTATAAATTTTATTATCACACACAAGTAAAATGATAATTTTATTGAGTGTAAAATTATAAACAACAGTTGCGATCAAAATGAAATAAAAACAAGCATTATTTTTGCCTGTATTTTTAAATTAATAGTAATTAAATTATTCCACATTTTGCTAAAAAGCAAACGGCAATAATTATAATTGCAAAAAATATTAAAAATTTTATAAATTTGAATAACTTTCTCATAATAATATTTTATCAAATTTATTAAAAAAATAAAATCTTTTTTTGCATTTTGTAAATATCTTTTATCATCATTAGATAGAAATTAAACTTTAAAGACTTATATTTGTTGTGTAATTAGTTTTATAAGCATTTTATAATTTAAACAAAAAGGACTAACAAAACGCCTTACTATTAGTCTAAATTTTAAAAATATTTTTACATTTGATTTATATTTTATTATTTGATTAAAAATAATTAATTCAAAATTCACATAAATCTACATAATAAACAGGATAAAATCGCACAAAATATATTACATAAAACGGCAATAGGAATGGTAAGCATAGTCTTTTTAACTTTTGTCGCAGAAAAGTATATACTTGCAACATAAAATATTGTATCGCTTGAACCCATTAAAACCGAAGCACATCTTCCTACATAACTATCTACTCCATAATTTTTAAAAATATTTTGTAACACGACATAACCTGCATTTGAAGAAAATGGTCTAATTATTATCAACTCTGTCAATTCTTTAGGTATTCCTATAAGATTAAACATAGGAGATAAAATGTTTGCTAATATTTGAGATAATCCACTTACTTTAAATAGTTCAATTGCTATAAACATCGCTACTATAGTTGGAAGTAGTGTTTTAATCAAATCAATAGCACCAACTGTCCCATTTTGAAAGCTTTTATATGCATCATTTTTTTTAATAATTGAATAAGTCAAAACAAATACAATTAAAATAGGAAAAATTATATCAGCCATTATTTCAACTTCCTATAAATTAATTTAATAAGTAAAATCCCAAGAATAGTAGGTAGATATGTTGCAATTATAGTTGGGAATAAAATCGAAGCTGGAGACACTGAGCCTGCTAATGCTCTTAAACCTATAACAGTTGTAGGTAATACTTGTATCCCAGTTGAATTGATTACAACTAAAAGCATCATGCCTTTTGTTGCTTTTTCGCTACCCTTATCCATTCCTTGCATAGCCTTTAGACCAAAAGGAGTGGCGGCACTGCCTAATCCTAATATGTTGGAAGCAACATTTAAGCAAATATTTTTTTTAGTATCATCGTCATATTTGCCAAATATTTTATCTACAGGTTTTGACAAAACTTGTGATAATTTATGACTTAATTTTGTATCATCTAAAATTTGCAAAAGTCCAAGCCATAAAGCATAAATACCTAAAAACTCTATGCACATTGTTATTGCATTTTTAGAAGCGCCTATCATTGTCAAAACTACATTTGCAGGGGTTGATAGTAAAAGCATTATAATGCTGCCTACTATCATTAAAAGCCACATTTTACTCATATATAAACAATATTAAATTTTAAAAAAATAATGAAAATTAAGACAAATTTTATAAAATTAATAAAAAAACCGACAATTTTTTCACTTTTTTGAAAAAAAATACATATTTTTATATTTTTATATTTTTAAAATTAATCTTATAAATTTTATTATTTCTTGTTTAATTAAAGTAAATGTGCTATACTAAATTGATTAGGAGGAAATATGATAGATACTCATTGTCATTTGAATGATTCGGCTTATGAAAATTATAATGATATCTTGAATAACTTTTACAACGAAGGTGGTGAAACTTTAATATGTATTGGTTGTGATGAACAATCAAATGCAAAAGCAAGACAAATTTCTATTGTAAATTCAGTATATTATTCTGTAGGAATTCACCCTGAATATGCAGGCAAGTTCGATGTATCAAAAATGATTTATGAATTAAAAAACAGAACAGATAAATTAGTCGCAATAGGAGAAATTGGATTAGATTATCATTATGTTGGATTTGACAAAAATCTTCAAATAGAAGCATTTAAAAAACAAATCGAATTAGCAAAAGAATACGACCTTCCTATTATCGTTCACTGCAGAGATGCTTATGAAGATTGTTTGAAAGTTTTAAAAAGTTTTTTGCCTATAAAAAAAGGTGGGGTTATACACTGTTTCAGTGCAGATATTGAGTTCGCTAAAAAAGTAATAGAAATGGGTTTTAAAATTTCTTTTACAGGTAACATAACATTTAAAAATAATGATAATTTGCGGGAAATTGTAAAAGAAATTGATATAAGTAACATTTTAGCAGAAACGGATAGTCCTTATATGTCGCCGGTGCCATTTAGAGGTCAGAGAAACGAACCTAAAAATGTTTTAAAAGTTATTGAAAAAATTGCTGAAATAAAAGGTTTGGATTTTGATATTTGTGATAAGATTTTATCAAATAATGCAAAAAAATTATTTAATTTGAAGTAGGTTATTATGGAATATAAACACGAATTAGGACAAAATTTTATTTATGATAATAATTTAATATCAAGTCTAGTTAAATTAACAGATGTAGGATTTGATGATGTAGTAATTGAAATAGGGGCAGGTGTTGGTAGTTTAACAAGAGAACTTGCTAAAAATTGTAAGAAAGTTTATAGTTTTGAAATAGATTTAGATTTATCAGATAAATTGAAAGAATTAGAAAAAGAATTTGATAATGTCAAAATTATTTTTAATGATTTTATGAAAGTGGATTTTGGTAAATTTTTAAACGAAATTAATTTAGATAATATAAAAGTTGTGGCAAATATACCGTACTATATAACAACACCTATTATTTTTAAATTATGTGAATATAAAGATAAAATCATATCTATGTATTTTATGGTTCAAAATGAGGTTGCTATCCGTTTTGCAAGTAAAAGTGGCTCTAAAGAATATGGAATACCAAGCATTACAATGCAAGCAATTAGTGATGTAAAAATTTTAAAAATTGTAGGGAAACAGTGCTTTACGCCTGTTCCTAAAGTTGATAGTGCGTTTATAGAATTTAAAATGAATTTAAATAAATTTGATATTTCAAATTACAATGAATTTTGTGATTTTGTTAAATCTTGTTTTGCTATGCGAAGAAAAACTATCTTTAATAATATAAAAAGGATTTCATTGTTTGACAATGATAAAATTTTAAAAATTTTACACAATTTAAATTTAGATGAAAAATTAAGACCAGAGCAAATATGTGTTGAAGACTATGTAAAAATGTTTAATTCATTTTATTCATAGTTTTTTTATTTATATAAAATTTTTGTTTTTGCTAATTTAATTTTTATATAAACATAAAATTATTAAATAAAATTGTTGATTCGTATTAAATAAAATAGTGGACTAAAAAATAAAAAAATTTAAAAATAATTAATTATTCCCATTATTTTATAAAAAAATATGAAATTTATTTAAAAAACTTATTTTTTGTAATTTTTTTAAAATTTAACAATATTTTTTTAAAATATTTATATTTTATTTTTTTATTTTTTTTCTTTATTTTAAAGATAATTTTTATTTTCGACAATATATTTGACTTTAATATTATTAATAATATATAATTATTTTGAAAATTGTGTAAATACTAAATTTAGTATTTATTAAAACATTTAAAGGGGTATAAAATGTTTGGTAATAATAATATAAGAGCAACAAAAAGAGCTTCTAGTATTGAAAAAAAGACTAAGGTGCCTTTAATAAAAATGATTCTAAAAGTTTTGGGTATTTCAGCTTTAGTTGTTGCAGTAGTAGGTGGCGGAGTAACTCTTGCATTTTACTTAATAGGTAAAAAACAAATAGAAGCAACCTCTATTTCATTTAAAAATCTACTAGGCGAAAGCATTGAATACATAGATTGGACTTATGATGTTTCAGATGAATCCACTAATACGCTGTCGTTTATGCTTGCAGGTGAGCCTAGTGATAGCAACAAAGAAAATATTAAAATTATGTTTGCAACGGTAGATGGCAGTGCAGTAGGAACTGATTTCGTTGATGAAACTTGTTATAACGAGCTGACTTCAAATAAGTATAGATTGGGCGATGTGATTAATCTTAAGTTAAAAGAAAATGTTACTAATTTTGATGGGTTAATTAAAATTCGTGCTTATATCCCTAACAAAATTATGTCAAATCCTTTATCTATATATGTTGATAGGTCAATTACTGATATTGCAGTTAGTAGTAGTAGCAACATGGTTTCTCAAGGTCAATTTATAGGCCCAGGTTTAAGTTCTGTTGAAATTGATAACAACACTGTAATTCCTAGTCAAACTATTACTACTAGTGATGTAAATTTTCAAGTAGATATACAACTGCCTGACAATTATTCCCTTTATGGTTACAATAAAGAATTATCTGATTTGGGTGAGTTGTACGAAAAAGAAATAATGTATTTTTATACTTCAAAAAGCAATTCAAATATTTCATATACGCAACTAATAAATAATGATGATTATATGAATAGTTTAAATGTGCCTTTTGCATTTGATATAAATGGAAATTTAAAAATTAATTCATCTGATGAAGGTACAAATACTTATTATTTAACAATTCTTGCTTTTAAAGATATTAAAAGCGCTAATTATATAAAATCTCAAACAATTTATTCACAAGACAATATCTATAATGCAAAAATGTTAGATATTAAAGAAATGTTCACTAATATGGATAACTTTTTAGATTATGTAGTATGTCGTGAAGTTGCTATTACAGTTACTAGAGAATACATAAACTCAATAGATATTGGTGCTAATGGATTAAATTTAAATTTATTTAATGATAATAATATCTATTTGGACTATAATAGTGAAAACATAAGTTCATCTCTATCACTTACTCAAGACGGCGGTAAAAAATATACAGGTGGTGCTGTTCAAGTTTTGAATCAATTTACAGGTAATATTATTGCTGAAAGTCCATCTAGTGGAGATATTGTAGCAATTTCAGGAATAAATATTTCAGATTTGTATATTGGAAATCAAAAAGTTGAAAGTATAAACCCTAATACAACATTTAATTTAAAGTGTTTAGATGAAAGTTCAAATTCCGTAAAATCTATTAAATATCAAATAGATAATATGTTTACAGATTTTGTGATTTTTAGACTTCCAGAAAATATTGGAAAAGCATTAAATTCAACTGGTGAAAAATTTATTGTAGTCAATGCAGAAGATAATGGAAGTTATTTCTTGTATTATGGCACTTATGAAAGATTTTCTATTGACCCAGCTAGTAAAACGCACGACATTATTTACAATGATGAAAATGCAATTACAGTTATAACAGTAGGCGGAAAAGTAGTTCGTGGTGAATATTTTAATTTTACCTTAAATGGAACTTTAAACACAGTTTCTAGTCAAGTTATCATAAATAAGTATTCACAAGCATTAGGTGGAAATGAAAATATAATACTTAATTATAACGCTACAAATGGCTTTTACGAAGATAATACAAAAACTTATTCAATATACTTTGAAAGCCCAGTTTCATCTAACCTTAATGCTGGCACTTATTACGGCAAGGCGTCTTATGGAAACAGTAGCAGTTTAAATTGCATATTTAAAATGCAAGTAAATGGCTCAAGTCTTAACAATACTTCTGGTGTATTTTATAATGCAGAATCAGATGAGTTGGTAGATTTTTCTAATATTGATGATGACAAAATAAATTTGCTAGCTACACAAAAAACATCCGATGTAGATTATTTCAGTGGAACAATTTTATTTGTACTAGATTCAAATAATCTTGGAAATTTAAATGATTACTTTAGTTTAGGTGAAACAAATTCAGAATATTTCAATTTAAAATCTATTAGTAGTTTGACTAATGACGGATTGGTATTAAAACTATTTGTTATAAATGCTAATGGAAGTGTTATAAGCGATAGTGTAAGTGTTACACTTTCTGCAGTTAATGGAAAACCATCGTTTACTAATACTGACTTGAATTTTACAATTAGTGCAAATGATTTACAAAAAGAGCAGGATACTATCGCTTTTAAACAAAATGCTAATAACTATGCAGTAAATGTTGATGAAAGCATAGCACAAGTGCAATCAAATAATTCATATAAATCAATTGTTTTGCTAGTTCAAGAAAATCAATTGGGATTATATGGTGTAGAAAGGGCAAAAATATATGATAATTTTGTAAGCATTCAAATTAATTCTATAACATATTATCTAGTGGGTATTTATGATAAAAATAGTGGGTTTTCTAATGTAATTCTTCCTAATTTTGACGGAGCAACAGAAATTACATTATATTCAATTACATTAAAAACAATGCCTGAAACAGATTTGTCTTTATTCGTTAGTGAGTTGATTGAAAACTCACAAAATGGTGTAATATTAGAATCTAATTTTGGTCAAATTTCAACTGATGTGTTGACAATTAATGTTAGTTTTACAGATTTAGTTATAAATGGTGGAGTTGACTCTAGTGTAGAAAATTTTGCAATTTATAGGTATGTATCATCTTCTGCTTCATTACCTGAAGGGATTTCTACTGAACTTACTGAATTCGTAGTAATAGATAATAATACTTTATCAAAAATATCTGGTTATTCATTTAACAATTCTAGTGAGATGTATGTTGAGAATTCTGGTGCATTTGACAAATATTCTATTGTATCAAATAATTGGGCATTTAAAGAAGGAACAACTATATCTGTATCATTTACTATTAACGAATTAGAACCTTTAATGAATTTAATTAATTCTTATAATCCAAAAGTCTTGCCTGTTGTTATGCAACTTGTAGATAATGAATATGTTGAAAACTTGAATGCAAGTGAGTATATAAGTGTGTATGAATCAAGTTTTGACGCCGAATCAAATAGTTTGAAATATAGTTTCATATTAAATAAAGATTTAGTGAATGGATTTATAACATTTAAACTTTCATATAATTTAAATGAATGGAGTGAGGGAAATTTACCTATAATTTATTCTTGTGATGCTGATATATATTCGATTGAACCTGTTTGTGATGAAATTCAAATTGTTGCAAAATTAAACGGAATAGATTTTGAATTCGACATTTTAGGGGAAAATTTAGGTACTGATGTAACACTTGATAACTTATTACAAGTTATAAAAGATAACTCAAAAGTTTACTCTAAAGACAAAATATTTGAAGTTATTAAAGATATTGATGTTACTAGTTTAAATAGTTCAATCATCAATTTCAAAGAAGATGGCACAGTTGATAGTACTAGCCTTTCAACTGGTGAAGCAATTTTAAGACTTAGTTGCGAAAGTGCAATAAGTACAATCAAAATTTCAGTTGTAATTGAAGATGCGAGTTTAACTAAAACGAATAAGTCAACAGATATTAAACGCGGGAATTATAATTTAACTGATTGGTTTGATTATTTTGTTGCAGGTGTAAATCTTGATAACAATATAAAGTTTGAAATTGTGAGCGTAAATTATCAATACATTTTAGACAATTTGTATATAGATGGAAATAATTTATATATTGATAACACAGCATTTGATTTTAATAATTTGTTAATTACAATTAGAGCAAGCGTGAATTTTGTAAGCAGTGGAAGTAAGGCAATAGAAATTACATTAAATTCATCTAATGGAATAAATATTTCAAGGAATATTTCAGTTAATTTGGATACACTTTATGCTAACACTACAATAAGATTTGCAGGCGTTAATGCTATTGATACTTATCAGAAAATAACTTTAGATGGAGTAGAAGTATCCGACTTGGCATTTACTTATGAATATGCAGATATTCCTGCTGGTAGCGAAGTCTTTAAAGCAATTAATGGGTATTTTGATATTGTTTTACCTAAATATGTAACTGGGTTTGACACTATCAATATAATATTCTATTACGGCGACCCTGATTCTATTATTAGAAATTTTGAAATGCAATTTAAAAACAATTTAATGTTGAGTTCTAATAATAGTGAAAATAATAGAATTAGTTTAGTAAGTGGTGAAAGTTTATCTTCAAATGAATTAAAAGATATTATAATAGTTAAATCTATAAATGCTACTAATGCCGTTACAACTTATTCACAAGCAGAAATAGTCGATTCTAACTTGTATTCATTAAACTTAGTAGATAATTCAAGTAGTTATTACACAGTTTTAGACAACAATTTAACAGTTAATTATATTGAGAGTTTATCAAATGTTTTAGATGATATAGTTTTAACGATTAGTTATCAAGGGATTGAAGAAAATATCACAATTTATTTAACTCTATCAAATGGATTGAATTTGGTATCTAGTACTGATGATGTAAATAATACACTTGCTTTTGAAGGCAAACAATCAAGTGAAACTACTGATTTTGTTACAGTAAATTTAATGGCTAATAAAACATATCTTTTAGAAAATGTTCAAGAATTAAATTTGGCTAATTTTAATCATTTATTTGAAATTGTTAAAGTCTTGACCTTTACAGGTAGTTGGGGACAAGTAACTGCTGATATTGAAGCGAGAATTATTGATAACACAAATTTTGTAATAACTAAAATTTCAAATATTTCATCATCAGGTTCTATCTTAGATGAAAGCAATGCAAGTGTTGTGTCTTTAAAATATCTAATAGGTAAGGTATTTACATTTAATCAAAATATAAGTACAAGTTTTGGTGGCGAATATTATACTTATAGTGAATCTTCAGGAAATAGATTTGTAAATGTTTCAAGAGTGAATGATAAAATCACAAATATTCAAATTTTAGTTGAACCAAAATCATCGTTTACTCTTATTACAGAAAATGACTTATGTAAGTCTAATGCAATTACCACGAACTTCTATTCTATAAGGTATATAGGAAATTTAACTGATAGTGTTATTATTGATAATGATGAAATGCAAATTAAAGTAGGTTACAATTATCAAAATCAAGAAGTTTCAATTTTATCAAAAATCAAATTTAATATTTCACCGTTATCTTTATTGATTAAATCTACTAGTGGAGATAATAAAGAACTAGAATTATATGCTGAAAATACCTATAACATTATGACTTTGTTTAAAAGTGATGACTTTTCTGCATTCACGAGTATTGAATTTGTTAAACTTACTGGTATAGATGATTATTCGTTTGAAAATAGAACCTATACTGTTGCAAATGGTGGACCTATTAATTTAAGATTTGGAAGCATTGTGGGTGATAGTGCAAACTTGACAGTTACAATCAAATTTAATTATGTGGGCGGCGGATTTACTCAAAAAGATTATTCGTTTACAATTTATAACAAATATTCAATGTCAATTCAGTATCCAGCAAATGATTTAAATGATGATGTTTTAGAAAATCTTGGATTTACAAATTATGAAATAGTAAGGGACAATCAAGTTATTAATTTATATCAAGATAAAGAATTTTCAAATCTTCAACGATTGAATGTATTTGCTCGTTCATCAGTTTTGCAAGGAGATTTTGTAAGTGTAGTTGAACTTTCTAAAATCATTTCTAGTATTGAATTTTATCAAAGTACAATTGATGCAATTACAACAGCAAGTGATAAATCAATATTCTTTGATACTGATGTAGAAACAGGCAGTATTACATTGTTAGATGCTTTAATAGGAAATGAAGGGTATATAACCTTTAAAATAAGTACTATAACTAATGCTTATTGCTATTATACAATTAGAATAGATAGCAGTAAATCGAGTTCACCATTATCTACATCTTTAACTTTCAAATCAGATGGCGAAACTAACGTTGAAAATATGTTAAAATCATTACTTTTGGGTGGAAGTATTAGAATATTCAATGAAAATAACCAAATTATTGACACATTAGATGAAACTAGTGACTTTGCGTCAAAATTAAGTGCTTATTCTTTAAGTGATTCTAGTATATTGGGCTTTGAAAAATTTGATAATGTTATTTCAACTAATATTCCTAAAATGAATAATGCAGATGAAACCTTATCATTATATTTAGTTTACAAATATGCACAAAATCAAGTATATATTGGTGTTATAAATGTAAATTTGCAACCAAATGTAATAATTAACAAAGTTGATTCAAGTTTACAAAAAATTGATGATTTGAATTATACACTGACAAAAACTTATGATTATGACAATAATAATGCTATTAATTTAGCACAATTATTTGAAGTAAAAGACGCTAAAATTGATACAGATGTTTATTCTTTAGATAGCGTTACTATATTAAATTCAATAAATAATTATTATATAGAAATAGACAATAATATTTTAACATATTATGATGTTCCAGAAAATGAGATAATAAATCTGTTATTAACCTATAAATTAGATGATAATTTAGTTGAAGTAAAATTAGATTTAACTATACAAAAACAAAATCATATCAAAAATATTACCACAACTATTGACCCGACAACAATTGATTTTGATGCTAGTGATTATTCAATTTATTTAACCGATTTATTTGAAAATTATAGTTCATTAAAGGTAAATAATATTGAAAATTTAACAAGCGATGAAAACCTATTAGTTTTCGATAATAATAAAATAGAATTTACTTCTGTAAATACAACTACAACTTATAGAATTGTTGTTACGCTTTATAGCGGTCTAACTGCTGAAAAAGAAATAGGAAATTATTCAGCAATAGTAGTCGTTAAACCAAATATTAAATATTCATTCAATGCTGAAAATGTTTTGGCAGTTGCAAACACTAATTTAACTGATTATGGAAGTGCTATTAAAGTTGTTAAAAATCCAATTTTTGAAAGTGTTTTACAGGGTTATGTATTCAGTGATGATTACGCTAATATAGAATTCTATTTAGAAAGTAATTCAAATAATGCATATTTAGGCCCAGAAGTAGAAGAAATTTCAGATGGAGTAAAACATTACACTAATAACTCAACATATTTAAAAAGTGCAAATAATTTGATTATTTCAAGTGGAAATTATAATTATAAATTTACTTATGTTAACGGAAATTATCAATATTTAGGTTATATGTTTGTATCAAATAATAATATACTGCTAGCAGTAAATGTTGATGCGACTAATTCAACAAAATTAATATTGAATGTTGATAATAGCGAATTTTCAGATGCTGTGAATTTTGTTAAAACAAGCGAAAATGTGGATATTTTAGAGCTTGAAAATCAAATAATTTTAGATTTTGAAACTGCTAATGAAATTTTGATAAAATTTAATCATCTAGCAGGAAATGAATTTGATTATTATAATTTTAAATTTAATGTTACAGTCAATTTTGATGATATTACAAACTTTTCTGATTCTTCTTTAAATGTTACTTTAAGAGTACCTACAACTTATGAAATTAGCCCTATTTATGTAGTATCTTCTGCTACAAACGAAGCGGTGCAAGTCGGAAGTAGTATTCCTATTTCTAGTTTTATGGGAATGATTTCAACAGGCTCAGAAAAATTTAATGAATACAGATTTAAAGCAGTGTCAACTGTAGATGAATTACAACAAATTGATTTATATAAAACCATCGCTGATAATTTAACATTATATTACCCTGCAGAAACTATATTAGATACAGCAATTGAAATTAAAGATAATAACATATATTTTAACGCTGTAGGAAACAAGTCTATTCAAATAAAAGATAAATTTACGCTTGAAGTATTATGTGAATATAATTTCAATATTTTAAGCAGAGAAGATTACGCCTCATACAATACAATTAACTATGCAGATGAACTTAATATATATTTTGTTAATGCTAATGATACAACATCTACAACTACAAAAGTGTTAACTTCTAGTGAATTTAGTCAAAAATCCTTTAAGTTGAAATTAGGTTCTGTAAACTTTTCTTCTTCATATCTTGGGGTTTTATCCGATGTAGGACAGGCAAGTTTGTCATTTGTAGATAACAATAACAGAGAGTATAGTTATGAACAGTTAGAAAGTTTAAATTATTCAGTCGTGTCTAATACAGGCAATTTCTATTTAACTATAAGTTGGGATAATAATGAAATTACTTCTAATACCGTTATTAATTTGAGTTTCTTTAATTCGTCTAACAGAATGTCTTCTGCTCTTAGAATTTACATTGCAGATGAATCAAATGTTTTGAATGTTACAGGTGGAAATTATCAAAATTTAACTACTGGAAATTTAACAATGTTCGCAGGAAGTTACGATTATGCAAAATTTGTAATCAAGCCAACTGATTTATCAAATTCATCTGGTATAATCAAGTTTAGTATTGGCGGAATTGATTATTCAAGTTTTGAAGCACTTCAAAATGCAGGCTATACACTTTTAATGTCTAGTGAAAGGTTAGGAAATTCTTATTTCGATGTAATAGAATCAAACGGAAATTTCGTAGGAGAATATATAACATTTAATTCAGGAAGAATATACTCGCCTAATAAAGTATCTAATGATTTAATCATTACTTTACATTTTATCTTGGCAAAATCAAATACTGATGACAATTTAACTATAAATTACAATCTGTTGGAATTTGATTTCAGTGTAAGACTTACTAAAGATAGTGAACTAGTTTGGAGTGGCAGTTCTTCTGATACGCAATCACTATATCTTGCAGACATTACTGCGCAAGATAACATTTATAATGTAAATCTTGTTGAAGAAAATGAATTTGTACCTACACTAAAGATAAAGAACTTATCTACACTTGAAGAAAATAATATTGATACAACTAGTTCTAGTCTTTATATCTCATCTATTTCAGATGCTAATAATAATCCATTAGCGGGAATAACTGTATCTAACTTTACATTAAAAATTAGTGATATTAGTATGTCAGTAAATACTTTGGGATATGTTAATATTTATATAACTATAAAAGATTTAGATGATAGTAGTTTTGAACAAGTTATGATTTTAAGAGCATATTCATCTATAAATATAGCAACTTATACTTATGGCAATGATAACGTGGTTAAAACTGATGAATCAGGCTTGGCTTATGCTAGTTCGGATATTGTAAATTTTATAACTCCTAATACTGTTGCAAATATGGGCGGAGTAGCAATCTATCAAAAAACCAGCAATGGCAATGTTGCAATGAATTTGGTAAATACAAATTCGACTGATAGTAGCGATGATGACTATTTTAATATCGGAGTAACTTATAGTTATGCTTTAATTACAAATGTTGGGGATATCGCTAATTATTCTTCAGATTGTATTTTGTTTAATGAGAATGATAAATTTAATTCAGTCGTTAATGGTACAAGCATTCTAAACAACAATTCAATTACTGTAGAAAAAGATGATAACAATAAATATTTACTAAAAATAAGTCTTCCTATTGTGCCTGTTGACAAGGATTATATCGTAGTTTACAAGATTACAATAGTAAAAAATGGTGTTGAAAATGTGTGTTATGCGTATTATTTAGTTGGAAACACTATAAATATTAATTTGAATACTGATTTGATAGGAGATGAAGAAGTTGTAAGGACTAACATTTCTGACAACTTGGAAAGTGATTATATTACACTTTCTTCAAATCTTGTGAACAATGAACAGAAAGCTTTTGTAGAATATGGCGATTTTGATGCAATATTTTCAAAAATGCAAGCAAGGATTAATGTAATATCTGGTTTTGAAAATGAAAGCGTAAAATATATTTTATTTGACATTGAAAAAGACACAGGGGTGTATAAATTGGTGCTAAATAATGCTGTGTATAAAGATATAAATAATAATATATTAGCGACTGTAGATAGTTTCAAAATAGATAACGAATTGAAATTTAACCTAGAATTTGTGTCAAAAGAAAATGACAATCAAATAATTTACAAGTTTGATAATCTTACTTTAAAACCAGAGAGTGAAAATTCACTAATATTGAACAATTATTCTATGAAACTATCTGATTTGGGATTTAGTTCTTCACAGTTAAAAGATTATACAGGCGAATCTACAATAGGTGTTGTAAATAGTGTAAATAATGATGAATTGTTACGACTTATCAATGACTCTAACGGGGTAAATGTTGAGTATGAAGTTGTTGTAGAAGATTTAACAATATTCGCAACTGATAATAAAGCCTCACTTTATAAAGTAAAATATACAAAAGATAGTGCTTTCAATCATTATAATATAACTTCGACTTATTATGTGATTTCAAGTATAATTAATGCTTTCGTAAAACTTGATAATAATTTAATAGTTGATACTTTAAACGGTTACAATATAACTTATAATAGAGTAGTTATCATGAATCAAGAAAGTACAAAGAGCGTTAATTTGAATTATTATTTAAAAGCATATTCATTTGATAGTAATTTAGGATTTAATGAACTTACAATGATTTCAAATTATGGAAACAATGTAGTAAGTTATAATCAAGCGACTACTGAAAATGCAACAATAAATTTTGCAAATTCTAGTTTAGAAACTATTAATTGTAAAATAAACTTTATATTGTACTAATTAAACTTTATAATGTAGTAAATAAACATTTATTTACTTGAAAGAAGGACGTCATGTTCTTCTTTTTTTTGTGCTTATTGAAAAATTATAAAAATAAAAGGAGATTTTAATATAGAAAATTTTCTACGCTTTCAATTATATATATTAATTTTTATGATTTTACTAAATTGTTTTAATATGGTTTAAATAATTTAATTTATAAATTATAATTGAAATTTTTTAAAAATATGTTGCAAAAAATAACACTAAGATTTAAAAAATACAATTTGACTTTTATGTTATTTTGTGATAAAATAAGTAGAATAAATGTGTATTGAGAGGTTAAATATGAAATTGACTGAAGAAGAATTTGAAAGTAAATGTATGGATGTAATAGAAAAAATAGTTAAAAAAAGTTACAATCAAACTAGAAAACAAGCAATTGAAATATCAAAAAAATTATTAGATACAGCAAAATCTAATCCAAAATATACTGAAGAAGTCGTAGCAATTTATCAAAGAGTTTTAAATGAATTTGAAGACGCTGATGACAATTTATACAATGAATTAAAAGAACAATTGTTTAAAACTGATGACAGCAATTCTGATGATTAACAGTAGCACTCTTGACTTTTTAAAATAATATGTTAATATAGTATATATATTTTATTTTAGGTAGTCTATAAATTATATTATAGTGATAATACTTATAACACGTAACACGAATATAATCATATCAATGCTAAGAGGGGGTTGTAATGAAGAAATTTAAACTTTTAGCGCTAGCAATTATGTTTTTAAGTTTTAGCCTGATTTTTACAGGTTGTTCTTTTGGCAAATCTAAAGATAAAAGTTACGCGGTCTATTTTGTAGCCGATGAATCTAGTACTGAATTTGTAAAAGTTATTGAAACTAGTGGCAATACTGAAATTGATTTACCTGTTGTCGAAAAGGAAGGTTATGTGTTTGATGGTTGGTACTATTCATCAAAACAATCTACTGAACTATTTACATCTACAAGTTTAGTTTCAACGTCATTAGATAGAGATATTGTTGTATTTGCAAAATGGAAACCAGAAGTATATAATATTTCGCTTGAAGTTGTTTCTAATGGTGTATTTAATAATCAATCTTGTGGTACAGCAACAATTAATGGTAGTTCAAAAGTTGATAATGCAAAAGTTGGGGACAGTTTTGATTTAAAAGCAAATGCTATTGGAAGCTATAAATTCTTTGGTTGGTATTTGTCTGAATATGTGGTTACAAATGTTAATCAATTAAATACATCATTATTAATATCTACAGATCCGAATTATAGACTTACTTTAAACAATTCAAATTTTGGGAAACAATATTTATATGCTAAATTTGGCACAGGAGTTACCATAAATATAAATTATGGTGAAACGAATACATCTGTTGAAATTCAAGGCGATAATTTAGATAGTATAAAACTTATTGATGAAATCAAAAATACTTTGGGAATTACTTCAAATATTAGAAGAGATGAAGAAAATCAAAATGTTTACCTAGTTTATATTATGAATTTTGATGTAAATGGGTATGCAACATCTAGAGCATATTTTGATGACGAATTAATATCTTATTCAAATCAAACTACTACTTTAGTGTCATCACCTAGTTTTAAAGAAGATTATGATTTTTTAAATTCAAATATACAATATATAAAAGATATATCACTTCATTATATCAAAAAATATTTTACATTAACATTTAAATATGCTACTTTACTTGATCAACCAAGATTAAGCATTAGTTATATTAATTATTTATCATCTATAACAGATGAAAATATTGCAAGAAATTATAAAGCACCATCAAAGAAAGATAGGTATACTTATGTTTCTATTGATTTTAAATTCACTATGTCAAGAGGTGTTTATGTTCCATACTCTAATGCTATGGGATACCTTGAAATTCCTAGTGATTTAGAATTCGTAAGATTACAAAATGAATTAACTCCTGAAATTATATTTACTCAACAGCAAGACCCTTACACTAGAGGATATTGGTCAAATAAAACATTTACAATTATAACAAGACAAAAATAATTTAAATAGGACAAATGGCATTAATTGCTATTTGTTTTTTTATAATTTAAATTGTTTAACTTATTAATATGAAACTTTTATCTAATTAATTCAATTTTAAAAATTTTGATTTTAATAAAATAAAAGTACATAAATTTTGAAAAATGATAATCTATACAAATTTACAATTAATAAAAATAATAATATATCTTTAAAGTAGTCATCAATTATATTCACTTAATATTTTTATTCTAATTGTTAATAATATTCAGTTGTCTTATTTGCTTGCTTTTTAAGGTTTTTTGTTATATGCTTTATATATATGTACTAATATTTGGAGGTTTATATGGGGATAATGAACTCTATATATGGGGCATTTGGTTTAGAAAATAGTAAGGATATTAAGAAGAAAAAGAAAAAAAAGAATAAAGATTTTGATAGATATGAAGGGTTTTCTTATGCTCAAAGAACAGAGGAGCAAGAATACGCTAACAACCTATTGTCTGGATTAAATTTGGGCGGTGGGCAAGATGTAGTTATTATCAATCCTAAAAATAATGAAGACATTCAAAAAGCAGTTGATATGTTAAGACAAAATCAAGCAGTTATAATCAATTTAAACGATATTTCTGATACAGATTTAAATATGGTTATGTATTTTTTAAGTGGTGCTGTTTATGCGTTAAATGGAAGTATTCATAATTATATGGACGGGCATTTTATTATTACTCCTGAGGGAAGAAAAATTTTAGTGCAAAAAGGCGACAGAAGGTAATGAAAAAAAAATATATTATAATATCTTGTATATTTTTGATTTTACTTACTCTAGATTTAGTTAGTAAATATCTAATGTCTAATAATGATGTGTTGGTTATAATCCCAAACATTTTAGAATTTAGATATAGTGAAAATACAGGTGCTGCCTTTTCATCTTTTTCAAATAATATAATATTTTTAATTGTTTTTACAATTATCATTTTAGGCATATTTATTATTTATGACATTCTCTGTAAAGAAACTAAATTAATTTATGTAATTTCGTTTGCTTTGGTGATTTCAGGGGCGGTTGGAAATTTAATAGATAGAATTGTATTTAGATATGTTAGGGATTTTATTTATTTCCCTTTTATTAATTTTCCAATATTTAACATTGCAGATATTTGCATTACATTTGGTATTATATTATTTGCCATTTATTTGATTTTTTTAAAAGATAAAAACAAGGAGAAAAATGATTAAAGAATTTATTGCAGATAGTTTTGAAAAAAGGCTTGATACATTTCTAACAAAAAAGTTAGAAGGTGTGACGCGTTCTTATATAAAAACTTTAATTGATAACAAAAAGGTAAGTGTAAATGGCATTATAAAAAAAGCAGGTGCGAATTTAAAGTCGGGGGATAAGATTGTAATAGAAATTGAACCTTTAAAAGAAATAGATGTTAAAGCACAAGATATTCCTTTAGAGATAGTCTATGAAGACAGTGATTTGTTGGTTATAAATAAGCCTAGAGGTTTAGTTGTTCACCCTTGTAGTACTACAAAAAGCAATACACTAGTTAATTCTTTATTGTATCATTGTAAAGATTTAAGTGGAATTAATGGTGTTTTAAGGCCTGGTATTGTTCATAGATTGGATAAAGATACAAGTGGTCTTATGTTAGTTGCGAAAAATGATTTTACACATCGCGCTTTGTCAAGTCAATTAAAAGACAAAACCCTTAATAGAGAGTATTTAGCGCTTGTAAAAGGGAAAATCAAAAAAAATTTTGTTGTCGAAGGTTATATTGGTAGAAATCCTAAAAACAGATTACAAATGGCTTTAGTAGATAAACATAGCGGAAAGTATAGTTATACCGAATTTTTAATTGAAAAGGTTTACAACAGCTACACATTGTTGAGATGTAAACTAAAAACGGGTAGAACTCATCAAATAAGGGCTCATTTAAAATCAATAGGAAAGCCTATTGTAGGTGATTTAATTTATGGCGGTGAAGATAAAAAGTTAAAAGTCACAAAACAACTTTTAACGGCTGTAAAAATTGGTTTTGTTCACCCTAGGACTAACAAAAAAATGACTTTTGAGATAAATCTTCCTGATGATTTTGAAGCTGTTTTGCATAAAATTGAAAAAATTTGATATTTTATTTTGTTATGTACTTGCATAATTTTATTTTTTTGTATATATTTATTCATAGGAGGAAAGTATGGGCGAATTTAATTTCAAAAGATTTATGAATATGGTTGGCTACATCGCTTTGATTTTCTGTGCTGTTGCTTTAACTTTAGGAAAACTTATTAGTTCTCTTAGCGCTTTGCAGACTGTGGCAGAAGTTTTAGCGTACATTGTAACAGGTTTCTATGCATATTTTTATGTTAGAAGTAAAAGAAATATCTGGTTTTTGATTAGTTATATCGTTGCCGCTGTATTAGTTCTTGTAATGGTAATTATCTAATGAAAAATTTTTCTAAAGAAACAATTATTGCGTCCTTGGGCGCAATTTTTGGTATCATTTTAATTATTATTGGTCAAAACAATACTAAAATTGTTGCTATATCTTGTATAATTTTTTCAGTTTCTTTATATTTTTTCTCAGTAGTTATTAAAAGAAATAATGAAAAAAAATTAAAAAATATCGATAATAATTTAAATGCTATTAGACAAGATATTGCAATCAATCAAGAAAATAGCGAATATTATGGCACGATTAATGAACGAAAACTTTACAAATCTATTAACAAAATGCAAAGAAAAGATAAAATGTCCTTAATAGCAATTTATATTTTTATTGGTGTTATGGCTTTTTTAGGGATATATCTATTATTTATTTAACTCTGACTGTTGTCAGAGTTTTTTTTCGCTATTTGAAATGCTAAACTGTTGACAATTTCAGTTACATTTGATACAATTAGTTGTTATAATTAAAAGGAAGATTTATGAGATACGATGCTACAAAAAATGAAAATGTTTTAACAGTAAATGCTAAATTTACGGAAAAAGAGTGGAATGAAATGTTAGAAAACTCTTATAAAAAGAATATGTCTAGATTCAATGTTCAAGGTTTTAGAAAAGGGCATGTTCCTAAAAGCGTTGTGATAAAAAATTATGGCGAACAAGTTCTATATAACGACGCTATTGATGAGGCATATTACAAGGCGTATTCTAAGGCTTTAAAAGAAAACAAGGACTTTAGACCTATTGCTGAACCTAAACTTGATATTAAAAAAATTGATTCAAAGTGCTTGGAAATTGTTTTGTCTATTGAAGGTGAACCAGAATTTGAATTGGGCACATATAAAGGATTGGAATTCAAAAGGCATCATCACGAACTTGATGAATCGGCTATTCAGGAAAGAATTGATAGAGATTTATTAAGAGCAAGCAAACTTGTTGAAACAAATGCAGAGGTTAAATTAGACGACACTGTAACACTTGATTTTGAAGGGTACATAGATGGCGTTAAATTTGATGGCGGTTCTGCTAAAAATTATCAATTAAAAATTGGTTCTCACAGTTTTATAGATAATTTTGAAGAACAATTAATTGGTATGAAAGTGGGCGATGAAAAAGATGTAATTGTTATGTTCCCTGCTGATTATCATGAAAAATCTTTAGCTTCTAAACAGGCAACATTCAAAGTTAAGATAAATAATGTTAGAGAACGCATTATGCCAGTATTAGATGACGATTTTGTTTCTAACAATACTGAATTTGAAACAGTAGATGAATATAAAGCTAATGTTTTAAAAGAACTTGAAGAAAAAAATATGCAACACTGCGATATTGAAACAGATAATGAGATATTAGATACTATTGTTAATAATACAACTCTTACTATCCCTTCAACTTTGATTGCGCGCGAAAAAGAGCGAGTTGTGGCAAATATAAGACATCAACTATCACATCAAGGTATAACTTTGGAAGATTATGCTAAA
>CASFFI010000057.1 GCA_949293925.1 uncultured Christensenella sp.
GGGGTCTATTGATGAAATTATAAAAATAGTAAACAACACGAATTGTTACCCTTGCATTGATATTGCTCACTTGCACGCCAGAGAAATAGGGTCATTGCAAACTATTGATGATATCAGACAAAATTTACAATATTTAAAAGACAATATCAGTGAAGAAAAATTTAAAAATATTCATTTTCACGCTTATACAATAAATTATAATGATAAAGGAGAAATAAAGCATTTATACCACGGCGACAATATGCCTGATGGAAGTGAAGGAAAACCTAATTTAGAAGATTTTTTAAAAGTTTTAAAAGAATTTGATATAACGCCTTGGGTAATATCAGAAGCTCACGATTCTCAAGAATTAGGTGCAATGTATATGCAAAAAACTTATGAAAAAATGTGTGATTAAAATATTTAATGAATCGAATTTGATGGAAGCATTTAAAAAAAATCTTCCTTATTTTTCATTGAATAATTTTCTTGAAATACTAAAAAATAAAGATATTAAGGTAAATGGTATTAGAATCTCAAGTTTAGACTACAAAGTAAAAAAAGATGATGAACTAACTTTATTTTATAGTGAAGATTTTGAAAATAAAATGAAATTATCTTGGTACAATGTCATTTATGAAGATGAATTTGTTTTAGTTGTTTTCAAGCGTGCAGGCATTGAAGTGGTAAGTGAAGTTGACAGAGATTTGGTTTCTATTTTGTCGGTCGAAAAATCAGAAGTTTTTGCCGTTCACAGAATTGATAGAAATACGGAAGGTCTTGTTATTTTTGCTAAAAATTTACAAGCAAAAAATGAATTAGATTTCGCTTTTGTTCACAGATTGATTCATAAGTTTTATCTTCTTGAAGTAAATGGTAAAATTGATTTAACTTTGGTAAAAGACAGAATTTATATCAAAAAACTTCTATTAAAAAGTAAAGTTCTTGTTTCAGATGTTTTGTCAACGGGTTATGAAAGTGCGACTACTAAATTTAGCGTGGTTAAATACAAAGAAAATTCAACTATTTTGCAAGCAGAATTAGTATCGGGAAAAACTCATCAAATTCGTGCACACATTGCTTATTATGGTTATCCTATTATAGGCGATGGCAAGTATGGGAAACAAACTGGAGATTGCCTCCATTTGACTTCTTATAAAATGTCATTCAATTTTAAATCTAAATCAATTTTAAAATATTTAAATGATTTCTGTTTTCAAGTTGAACCTACTTGGATATAGAATTTTATTTAATTGTACTATCAAAAATAATTTTATAATTTTGATTGAGAAAGTATTTGAGTTATATTGTATATATTAACATTATTATAATTATATATCTTAATCATTTAGTTTATTTAAATATTTAAAATAATCATTTATTACAATCATTTTAGTTATTTAAAACTTTATATTTATTTTTATTGTTAATCATTTTGTTGTAATTATCTTTTAAAACAATTTTATGATTTATTATATTTTTACATATTATAAATGTTTTTAATAAATTCTCAAAAAAAATCAAAAATTAAATTTAAATACTTTTAATGCTTTGAATTCAAAAGGAGAAAATTCATGGATTATACAAAGTTATCAACTTACGATTACGATTTGCCAGAAGAATTAATAGCGCAGACGCCTATTGAACCTAGAGACCATTCTAGACTTTTAGTATATGATAGAAGTACAAAAAAGATTGAACACAAGCATTTTTATGATTTGCCAGAGTATTTAAAACCAGGTGATGTTTTGGTTATAAACAATACAAGAGTGTTGCCCGCAAGACTTTATGGTTATAAAAAAACGGGCGCTAAAATAGAAACTTTGCTTGTTAAAAGGCTTTCATTGACTAAATGGGAAGTGCTTTTAAAACCTGCAAAACGATTGAAATTGGGTGATGAGTTATATTATTCAGATGAGTTATCTGCCGAATTAAAAGAAATTAAACCTGATGGTAATAGAATTTTAGAATTTAAGTATAATGGTGTGTTTGAAGATATTATTTCAAGAGTTGGAAGTATGCCACTTCCGCCATATATTCACGAAAAATTAAAAAATGCAGAAAGGTATCAAACTGTTTATTCAAAAGTTCAAGGAAGTAGTGCAGCACCTACTGCAGGTTTGCATTTTACTAATGAACTTTTAGAAAAAATCAAAAAAATGGGTGTAGAAATAGCAGAAGTTACTTTAGATGTTGGTTTAGGAACATTCAGACCTTGCAAAGAAGAAGATATAACACATCACGAAATGCATAAAGAGACATATTCAATCTCAAAAAACACTTGCGAAATTATAAACAAAGCAAAAAGTGAGAAAAGAAGAGTTATTTGTGTCGGTACTACCTCTGTTAGAACGGTTGAAAGTGTTGCTAATCTAAATTTGCCTTTACAGGAGTGTCAAGGTGAAACAGGTATATTTATTTATCCGCCATATCAATTTAAAATTGTTGATGCACTTATAACAAATTTCCATTTACCTAAAAGTACACTATTAATGTTGGTTTCTGCTCTTGTAGGGGTTGACGAAATGAAAAGAATATACACTGAAGCGGTAAAAGAAAAATATAGATTCTTTTCATTTGGTGATGCAATGATAATTATTTAATATTTAAAATATAAAAATTAAAAAAAGAACTTTAATAGTTTTAAGTTCTATTTTTTTATAAATAATTTAAATCATTCTATGTTTTATCGCATAAATTATTTTTAATTACACAGCATATAAAACTTTAGTTTAGTATTGTTAAACATTTATATAAAAATACAATAGCATAAATATAAATATCAGTATGCTATTGTTATATGTTAGTTCATCTATTTTTTAACATTTTTCTGTTGAATATTTTGATTTTTGATTGAGTTTTTATTGTTTTTATTTACTTCTTTATTATTTTTATTTGAAACTATAGGTATAATTATTTTTACGACAATTAATGATATAGTGCCTATAAAATATATTAAACATGCAATAGACATTACAATCTTAATAAATGAATCAAATGAATTTAATGCCATTATTAAAAATGTCGTGCACAAAATTGCAAGTATTAAACAAATTACTGATGTAAATTTAATGTTATTTATTTTATTTGTAATCTCTAAAATTATCCATAAAAACAATATCAAACTAAGCAACATGGCAATTGATAAGAATAAAATTTCCGTAGAAGTGTTGGTTGTAACTATTGCAAAAATAAACATAGAAAGTATTAATATCAGATTAAAAATAAAAAATATTATAGAAGAATTTATACATTTTTTTAATGATATATTTTTTAATGAATTTTTGTCGATTCTCATAATTTACCTTTTATATATTTTATATTATATCAATATTTTGTTTAGAAATCTAGTAAATAAACATAATGTATTGACAATTCGCTAAATTCTGGTAAGATATTGATATGAATAGGGCAATTATTCTATTTGTATGCGTGTTTATACTTATTTGCTTTCTTTGCAAGCAGGACGATGCAAATTAATTTTTTGCTATTTGAAAATTTAAAAAATTTTAAAAAATTGTTGACAAAGTTTAAT
Source organism: uncultured Christensenella sp. (assembly GCA_949293925.1). Lineage (GTDB taxonomy): Bacteria > Bacillota > Clostridia > Christensenellales > UBA1242 > CASFHD01. The sequence goes on from CASFFI010000057.1 coordinate 3,515, forward strand.
TTTTCATATAATATATATAGGTATTATCGAGGTGTAGCGCAGTTGGTAGCGCACATGATTTGGGATCATGGGGCCGGGAGTTCGAGTCTCTTCACCTCGACCACCCTAATGGGTTTTAAGGACCTTTAGCTCAGTTGGTTAGAGCAACCGGCTCATAACCGGTCGGTCCGCGGTTCAAGTCCGTGAAGGTCCACCAAGGGAAATTATAAAATTTAGTTGACAATATATGTCTAATATTGTATATTAGAGTATGTTGCCCGATATGCTAGTGTGGCTCAACGGTAGAGCAGCTGACTTGTAATCAGCAGGTTGGGAGTTCGATTCTCTTCACTAGCTCCA
>CASFFI010000058.1 GCA_949293925.1 uncultured Christensenella sp.
CCTCCTAACCATAAAAAAATGGGTCTAATGCACATTAGGAACCCAAATCTCATCTCAAATATAAAATTGAATAACCGCTATCGCCATAGCTTTAGGGTGAGAAGTGATGCTCCTACTTAAAATGTACAACTATATATTATACCATTCAACTAAATATGTCAAGAGATTTTATAAATTTATTAATTAAACTTTTAAAATTTTCAATGATTTAATAAATTTTTTTAAAAATCTTTATTGAATAAACAAACTCTTTTAAAAATCTTTAATGAATAAACAAATATCTTTTATATATATTGTTATTTTCAATTTATCAATATTATTATTTTATAAATTTATATCTGAAATGAGATAATTAATTTATCCAAAATATTTTTATTACAATTAAATGATTATTACATTATACAACAAAATATGACATTATGAATATTATTAATAAATTTGTAAAATGTTAACAATTATATAAAAGTTTGAAACTATAAATAAAGTTTATAAATACATATTAAACAATGTATGTTTTATTATAAAATGAATTAAAAATATTAAATTGATTTAAATTATAATACAAATCGATAGATGTATAGTTTATAAACATAAATATATGTCCTTACGTAGATTTTTAAAATACTAAAATAAATAGATTTAATGTAATTTAAAAAAAATAAGATAAATATAAATTTTTAATTTTAAGAATATACAAGCATTAAAATCAAATTTTCGACTAAAATTTATTAATTTACGATTACATTATATCCTTTTATTAGTTAAATTATTAATAAAAAAAGAAGTACTATTCTTCTTCAACTATTTTAGCATAAATTTTTTGATATAAACTTGCTGCTGTTTCCTTCCATCTTTTACCCGCTAAAATTGCATTATGTCTAGTATCTGTCTTTATTTTCACTTCAAAAATGCTTTCCGCCGTCAAAGGTTCTAAAATCTTTAATTCCACTGTGTATGAGCCATCTTTATTTTTATAATAATTAGATTTATATTCTTGATTTCGTTTATAAAGCAATTTATTATCAACTGCAAATTTAACAATTGCATTTCGGATACTTTCAGGGATACGGGTATAAAACATACCTATTGTTTCTCTGCCCTTTACCGTTAATTTGTACCAACGCTCGTTTGATGAAATCATATCAGGTTCAACAATAAACTCACTGTCTTTTAAAGAAGCCAACAACTGAACGCATTCCATATAATTAATCCATTGGTTTTGGATTGAGCAAATTTCTAGTATTGAACTTTCAGTAAGTGCGATGTCCATTTTTTCAAAAATAAATAGAATTATAAATTTATTGACAACCGCATCGTGTACAAATTCCATAAACCACCTTTAGAATAATTATATAAAAATAGAGAAAACTTTTCAACTAATAACCAGAAGTTTTTTTAAGTTTAGACAAAATAAAAGAATTTTGTATAATTTGTCGTTTCTTAATATTTGGGGAAATGCAGCATATAATAATTTCGAGGTTTATATGTATCAAGTTGAATTTGCAACTAGGCGTGACAATAGGGGTTATTTACAATTTTTAATGGCATATTTTAAAAAGAACTTTAATAAACTAGATATTTTATTGCATTACTATGAAGACGATAAATTTTCATACATATTATTAGCGGGGTTAAAGAACTATTATTGTTATTTTGATGAAATTGTAAAAATAGGTTTAAATGAACTAATGCAACGCACAATTAAATACGATTATTTTTTTTCAAAAATATCAATTGATGATAAATTTCTAAAAATCGCCACAGCCACAATGCTACAAAATTTTGATACAGTGTGGGATTTAAAAGAAATCAAAAATATAACTTTTAGCGAACGTTTTTTTATAGATAGTTTTTTTGAATTTAGACTAAAAAAATTTTATAATCACTGGGAAAAAATGCTACATATTTCAGTAGGCGATTTAACACTTAATGACAGTTTAAAAATGATGTTGACAGTGAGCGATAGATTGGAGGATAGAATAAATATTATATCAAATGAAAATTACTTAAAAATTTACAAAATTGATAATCTAAAAAGTGAATTAATTTTTTCTGGTGATGAATTTTCAGCATTTTCTGAAATTATAAGAGTTAATGCAAAAAAAATAAAATTTTACATAAAAAATGACGCAAAATCTTCAATTTTACGCCATATTATAGACCTTATGGGAGAACGAGTAAAGGTTGAATATATTTAGTTTTTCTTATTTAATTTAGCCTTTTCTTTTTTTGTAGTTTTTTCATTAGTTTCATCTTTTTTGACATCTGCAATTTTTTCAGTAGCAGGTGAAACAGGTCCGTTTTTTCCATATACATAATAAACAGAATTTGCGTGAATTTGAATAAAACTAGTAAATTCATTTCTACCTGTTTTCAAAATATGATATTTAGCACCATCTTCGTCAATCAAAGAATCAACAACAGTACCTACCACACCGCTATCTGTCATAACCTTATCACCCTTTTTAACAGAATCACGCATTTCTTGAATTTGACCTTGATAATTTTTTCGTCTTGTATAACTAAAAATTAAGAGTATAGCAAAAACCCCTGCCAAAACTAAAAACATAATATTTCCTGAATTCATAAAAACTCCTTACGCATCTAATATAACACAAAAATGTATTATAACCAAAGAAAATAAAGAGATATTTTATAAATTAATGTAAATTTATATAATTATTTGTTAATTAATAGGTAAATCGTAAGTTGATATAAAAAAGTAGTTTACTATATCTTTATAATCTATACATTTCAAAAGCGCCATCTTCAGAAGGTAGAGTTTTATGGTCATTGTTTTTTCCAAAAAATCCATTTAAAACCTCATAAATTTTTTTGATATTGGCCTTCCTTTCTCCTGGAGAAGCAATGTCTAAAAGTCCTTTTGCCAATTCAATTACCGCCTCACAATTACCTGACATGAATAAATTTATAGATTTGCCTTCATTAGTATTTTTATTATCTTTTTTACTAATCATACTATTATATGGCAAAAGTTTAGCAAAATACATTGTTTTTAATTTTGCAAAAATCCCCAAATTTTTTTCTTTATTATATTCTTCTTTATAAACTAATTTATTTCCATCTTTATATTCATACATATATTTTTCTGTAATCAACATAAAGTCTTTTCCATTAAAAGTCAAAATAAACGACAACATTTCACCATCGTCTAATACATTATTGATTAAATAATATATTTTTATAATAAGATGTTTCTCTGATAAAGAATCTGCTAAATTTTCTTTTAAATATTTAAATAAAGTAAAATTAAAATTATCTTCTAAATATCTTAAATATTTAGAATTAAAATCATTATCCATATCTACTCCACATTTTAACTAATTAAAACTTTTAAAAACAAAATAAAAACTCTATTAAAAATTTGATAAATTTATTAATATCTAAATTTATTTTTTGTTTACGCTAATGACTTTTATTCATTTGTTTTAAACATATTCAATAATTGAATTATCATATTGCTATTTGATAGAATAAAATGGAAATTTAATAATTTTATCTTTCTATAAAATAATACCAAAACACTGCGAATTTCAGTGATAATTTTTTTAAGTAATTTTGTAAATAATACGCTTAAAATATAGAACCTAATAATTTATCCAATCTTTTTCTGTCAATTATTGAATTTCATTTATTAATATGATTTTTACATTATGAGTTTAAGTATTTGATATTCATATTTAACAAAATTTCGTATTTAGTGTTTTTATTTACAATTAATATATGATTGTATTTATTAATCTTTGTTTGTTATTTCATTTAAAAATTATCGTTTAACTTTAATAGTCTTTTTAAGTTTAATTTTATTAAATTTCTATTACTCTATCATCATAATAATCTGTTTTTATATTATCAATATTTGCATACATACTTATAAAATATTTTAATTTATTAATATCTAAATTATTTCTAATTAAATTTGTTCCCCTTAAGCAATTACAAAGGACTAATAATTTTTTAGGATTTTTAGAATTTGCAATTTTTTTACAATAACTTTTATTTTCAAAATTTTTTAAAAGCAAATCAAATGTATGGTCTTTATTTTCTACTACCTTCATATAATAGCCATCTCTAAACTCATAATCAAATTCATGAATGGATAAAACATTATTTAAGTTTTCAGGCATTGTAACTAACAACTCTCCTAAATATGTAATTAATTTTTTTATATCAAAAGTTTTTTCAAAAAAATTGTTAGTAATCATTTTTCCATAAATATTTCGTAATAGAGATTCTGTATCATTGTGTGCTATTTCAATACCATTACAACCATTTAATAAATTAATAAAAGGTATAATATCAAATTTAAATTCGCTATCTGCGATATTTTTGTAGAATATCACGACATCTTTGCCGTTAGGAGAAAAATAAGTACCTTCTTCACTAATTTTTGAATATTTTTTCAAGCACTCTTTTGCATTATCAGCATAACAACCTGACAATCTAATCTCATCTTTAATAAACCTTTCTATTTCTTTTAATTCGATTGTGTGTAAATCTTTTGTATTTTGTTCCATAACGGAATGATATCACTAATTAAAGTGCTTGTCAATATAGATTTTTATATTTACTAATTTTGTATGCTAAATTTTAATAAAAATATGAACATAATCAAATTTAAGGTTCTATAATAAAATAAAACAAGAATTATTAAATAGATAATAACAAAATATTAGTATCTATTATGTCTATTATTTTGAAACTGATTAAAAGATTTTACGCTTTATTTATAGTTTTTACTTTTTATCCTGCTAGTTTCAAAATGGTTCACATTAAATATCAATTTAATAAGCATACAATAAAATTAAGACTATTTAAAAAGTTAAGGCTAGAGTCAAATTAATAATTTAATAAATCTAAATAATATAAATGAAATAAAAAAAAGAAAACAATCAAAAAAGATTATTTTCTATAATCAGTGAATAATTTATAACGACTAATAGTTACCAAAAAAATATTAGTTGTAATTAGCATTATCCGAATTATTCATCAAATTTTTAGGGATAGGTCTATTAAAATGTTCATACATTGCTTTTAAGCAAACTCTACCACGTGGGGTTCTTGCGATAAATCCGAGTTTTAATAAGTATGGTTCAATAATGTCTTCTACTGAACTGGACTCCTCACCTGTTGACGCAGAAAGAGTGTCAAGTCCAACAGGTCCTCCTTGGAATTTATCCATCATAGCATAACAAATTGTTTTATCTGAATAATCAAGTCCCAATTCATCTATATCCATTAGTTTAGTTGCGCGTTCTACATCATCTAGTTCAATAACATTTTTACCTGCCACTTGAACATAATCTCTAACTCTTTTTAAAAGTCTATTCGCAATTCTAGGAGTACCTCGACTGCGTTTTGCTAATGCTATTGAAGCGTCCGATTTAATATCTATATTTAAAATTTTGCTAGAGCGAAGAATAATTGTTTTAATTTCATCTATAGAATATAATTCAAGACGACACATAACCCCGAATCTATCTCTTAAAGGACTTGAAAGATTTCCTGCTTTTGTTGTTGCGCCAATCAAAGTAAAAGGTTGAAGTTTTAATCGCATACTTCTAGCAGAAGGACCTTTGCCCACAATAAAATCAAGTGAATAGTCTTCCATCGCAGGATATAAAATTTCTTCTACAGAACGATTAAGACGATGAATTTCATCAATAAACAAAACATCATTTGGTCCCAAATTAGTCAACACTGCAGCAAGGTCGGCTGCATGTTCAATAGCAGGCCCTGAAGTGATTTTTATTTGACTGCCCATTTCACTAGCAATAATATGGCTAAGAGTCGTTTTCCCTAGTCCAGGAGGTCCATATAATAATACATGGTCTAGTGCCTCTTTTCTACTTTTTGAAGCGGCAATATAAATTTTTAAATTCTCTTTAATTTTATCCTGCCCTACATAATCATCAAAAGTAGTAGGTCGCAATTTATTTTCAACCTCTGTATCAGATAAATTTTTAGTGCTACTGATTATTCTTTCACTTTCTTCCATAATCCACCTTAATTTAGTTTATGAATAAAATACTACCACATTAATATTTTAAATTATACTAATGAACTTTTAATTTAAAATTTGAATAATTTTTTGAATCGCTAATAAGTAAATTTCTAAACTCAATATTTTTAATAGATAAATAAATATCCATTATTAATTTGTATAATAACAAAAAATATAAATAAAATCAAATAATATTAAATATGGAAAATAAAATAACGCCTAAGCGTTACTTTGTCAATCTTTATTAGATTGATTATAATATTTATCAAGTACTTCTTTTTTATAATCTAAAAATCTATCTTCCATAATGGCTTTTCTTGCCCCTTCCATAACTTTTAGAGTAAATCTTAAATTGTGCAAACTCAAAAGTTTTGCCCCTAGAATTTCGTCAGATAAAATTAAATGTCTTAAATATGCTTTTGTGTGATGTGTGCAAGTGTAGCAATCACATTCATCATCAAGTGGAGAAAAATCTTCTTTGTATTTAGCGTTTTTAATGATTACTTTTCCTTTTGATGTCATTGCAAGACCATTACGAGCCACTCTTGTTTGTAAAACACAGTCAAACATATCAATTCCTCTTAAAACACCTTCTAACAAATAATCAATACTACCAACACCCATTAAATATCTTGGCATATTTTCAGGATAATGAGGTTTTAATACATCGAGCATTTTAAGCATTAATTCTTTAGGTTCGCCTACGCTTAATCCACCAATAGCGATACCACATTTACAATATTTTTTAGTTTCCTCTAAACTTTTTAACCTTAAGTCTTCATAAAAATTTCCTTGAACAATAGGGAAAAGCATTTGTTCATCATTTCTTTGAACATCGTAGCACCTTTTCAACCAAGAAAGTGTCCTTTCCATAGCTAATTTTGCTTCTTTATATGTTGCCCCATATTCACTGCAAACATCAAAAGCCATTATAATATCCGCACCTAAATTATTTTCAATTTCAATGACTTTTTCTGGAGAAAAGAACATTTTTTCACCACTTAAATGATTTCTAAATTCAACGCCATCATCTGTAATTTTTCTAAGTTTTGACAAAGAAAACACTTGAAATCCGCCTGAATCAGTAAGCATAGGTCGATTAAAATTCATAAATTTATGAAGCCCACCAGCTTTTTTTATAAGTTCATCACCTGGACGAATATGTAAATGATAGGTATTGCTTAAAATAATTTTTGCACCAATATCATATAATTCATCACTTGTTAAACTCTTAACTGTTGCCAATGTCCCAACAGGCATATAAATAGGTGTTGGAATATCTCCGTGAGGGGTATGAAAAATACCAGTGCGTGCCCCACTTTGTTTACATATATGTGTAGTTTCAAACCAAAATTTTTCGTCATTTTTCATAGGTTTTATTATATCGTTTAACAAATTCATTGTCAAGTTAAATATTTCCCATATTTTTCAAAGCATTTTGAACAATAACATCTGCACTATCGCCAGTAGAATACACCTCTTTACATAGTTTTGTAGCCTGAGATTTACTAACTCCTAATGAAACTAATACTAAAACGGCATCTTCTATAACACTTGAAATTTTAGTTTCATCAATATTGTGTTTCATTTCAATAGGAAGCACATATTCAAACGGATTGATTTTATCTTTTAGCTCTAAAATAATTCGTTCAGCCGTTTTTTTGCCTATACCTTTTATATTTGCAATATATCTTGAATCTTCTCTTGAAATCGAGTTGATTAAATCCTGCAACTTTATTCCAGATAAAATTTGAATAGCAGTTTTACTTCCGACACCAGAAACAGATAACAATTTTAAAAATAGATTCTTTTCCCTTAGACTATCAAAACCAAACAAACTTATATCATCTTCGCTAACGCGCATATAAACATAAATTTTAACCATCTCCCCTAAACTAGGCAAAGCACAATAACAAGAGTTTGTAACCATAACTTCATAGCCCACTCCATTAACATCAACGACAGCAATTCCATCAGATTTTTCTTCTAATCTTCCATAAATATATGATAGCATAATAACCTCTTATCTATTTTAACATATTGATTAAAAATATCAAACAAATAAACCAAATCTCTTAAATATAGTAAAACTTAAAAAATAAACATAAATAAAAGTATAAAATTTTTATTTAATTCTAGCTATAATAAAGTGTTTTTAGAAAAGTATAAAATATATTATTATAAAAAAATAGTAAATAAAATAGTAATTTTTAATCAAACAAAAAATAAAGAATATAGTAATATACTCTAAAATTTATATAAAATATATTATTACCTTAAATATAATAAATTTAGAATCAAACACAAAAAATTAAAACATATAACAATACACTCTAAAATTTATATGAAAAATATCTTGTTACCTTAAAATATGTTAAGTATAGAAATAAAAAAAAATAACAATATAGTTAGAATATAACTTTGATAATATGTAATATGATAAATAAGATAAACATAAAGTGAAACATTTTAGTATATAAAAATGTAATCTATGAAATAATCAAAGAAAATTCTAAAATAAATTATACTTTAAAATATATTTAAAAATGAAAAATAATAAATTAGCATAGTTAATTAGCATAAAAAAAGAGTGAAAATCACTCTTTTATTTTTGTTCTTCAGAAGAATTTTTAACAGCATCAGCAAGTTTAACTGAAACCACTTTACTAACACCCTTTTCTTCCATTGTTACACCATAAAGGTTATCTGCTCTTTCCATAGTAGGTTTTCTGTGAGTAATAACAATGAACTGTGTAACTTCACTAAATCTTTGCAAATAACTAGCATATCTGTCAACATTTGCATCATCTAAAGCTGCTTCAATTTCGTCCAAAAGACAGAATGGCATAGGTTTTAATCTTAAAATTGCAAATAGAATAGCGATGGCAGTCATTGCCTTTTCTCCACCTGACATAAGAGTAATAGTCCTTAAACTTTTTCCCGGTGGTTGAGCAATAATTTCTACACCTGCTTGTAAAGGGTCTTCGCTTTCCAAAAGTTCAAGTCGTGCGTTACCGCCTCCAAATAATTCTTTAAAGACTTTTGTAAAGTTTTCATTAATTTTTGTAAATTCAGTATTAAATTTTGTAACCATTTCAGTTGAAAGGTCATTTATTATTTTAACCAAATCTTCTTCTGATTTTTTTAAGTCGTCCATTTGGGTTGACATTTCTTCAAATCTTGCACCTTCACTTGCATATTCATCTATTGCAGAAACATTTATGTAACCTAAAGCATTTATTTTTGATTTTAATTTTGAAATTTCAATCATACCTTCTTTGTAATCAAATTCTTCTTTTGCAAAAGGTTTACATTCGCTATAAGTTAGTTTGTATTCCTCATAAATTTTTTCTTGCATACTCTCTAGGTCAAGATCAACCTTTTGAAGTTTTGTTTCTTCTTGATAGATTCTGTTATTTAGTCTTGTAACATCTTCCATCAAAGTTTCTCTGTCAACTTTAATATCATCTATTTCGTGCATTATTGCTTTTTTGTGTTCGTCAAATGAACCTAATTCTGCTTGTTTTTTCTCTAATTTTTCTTTAATTGCTTGAGTGTCAGCATCATTTGTAATCTCTTTTATAGATGAATTTAACATTTCAATATTGTTGTTAATCTTTTCAAGGTCAGAATTTTGAACTTCAACTAAGTGAGATTTTTCATCAATTTCGCCTTTGAATCTATCTATGTCATAAATTAAAGATTGCAATAATTGTTCGCTACTTGCAATTTCGACTTTCAATTTTGTCATTTCGTCATTATAACTTTCACGCTTTTTCTTTAATTCTGAATACATTGATTCACGACTTTGAATATTTATATCCGCCGCCTCACGCTTTTCGGCAATATCTGTTTCAATGCTCCCAACACTTGAAATTTTTTCATTTAACTCTTTTAAAATATATGTATTGTTATTTATATCAATTTCTAACGCTTTATAATCCTGATTCAAATAGTCAAGATTCTTTTGTATTGCCTGCATTTTAGTGTTGGCTGAAGAATATTCTGCATTAGTATCTTGCAAAGAATAGTTAAGTCCATCAATTAATTCTTTTAATTTTGTAATTGTAACCTTTGTTTTATCATAATCAAGTTCCATATTTTGAAGTATAGACTTGTTCTTTTCAATATTTGCCTCTAGAGATTTGATTTCAGCATCTTTTGATAACAGTGAACTTTCCTTAGCCTTTTTACTACCGCCAGACATACTTCCCTGCGGATTTAAAACATCACCTTCTAATGTTACTATTTTAAAACTAAAACCACTAACTCTTGCTACTGCTACAGCATTGTCAAGATTATCTACTATTACAGTTGTACCCAGCAAACTATTGATAATTGTTCTAAATTTTTCATCAAAATCTACAAGGTCACTAGCAACACCCAAAACACCTTTATAAGACAGATATTTTTCATCTTGTTTTGATAAACTTCTAGGCTTTATGCTAGTCATAGGAAGAAAGGTCGCTCTACCCAATTTTGCTTCTTTTAAATAACTGATTAAAAGTTTAGCATCATCTTCATTAGAAGTTACAACATACTGAATGCTGGCGCCTAGTGCTACTTCAATAGCAGTTTGATACATTTCTTTTACAGTTATGATATTTCCTATTACGCCCTTTATTGAGCGGTTCAAAGCAGAATCTTTTTTAGAATCTTGCAAAAGTCTTTTTACCGCATATTGATATCCTTCATAATCCTGTTGCAAATTTACCAAAATATTTTTTCTGTTTATATCGTTTGTAATGCTAGTTTTTAATGAATAGATTCTATTATTTAAGTCATTTAAGTCATTTTCTTCTGCACTCAGTTTAGATTTATTAGAGGACATTGTAGATTCTAGACTAGTCAATTTCTCTTTGACAGAAGATAATTTTTCTTTTTCTGCGTTTAATTCGCTTTCAACTTGAGAAATGTTTTCAATCAATGACTTTTTCTTTTCTTGTAAAGATACGCCAAGTTGATTTAAACTATCTCTTTTTGCAAACATAGAAGATAAATTGGATTTTATATCAGTTAGTTTTGAAAGGTTTTCAAACATTGCTTTTTGATTTTCTTGTACCTTTTCTTCACTGATTGTAATACTATCTACAATTTGCAAATACTCGTCTTGCAACTTATCACTTTTTGCACGCAATTCAACAAGTTTATTTTCAAGTTCTTCACGCTTTTTTAAAGAAGTGTTGTATGATTCTTTTTTATCAAGTATGTCATTGTTTAATTCGGATAAAGAGTGAACAAGTTTATCTCTTTGTTCGCTAATAAACTTCATACGCTCATTGTAAAGGTTGCTTTCGCCTTGTCGTTTTTCAAGGTCAATGTTTAGTGCCAAAATTTCATCGTGTAAGTTATTTAATTGCATATCTACTCGACTTATTTCAGTCATATTACGCTCATAACGTATTTGAAGATTATCAAGTTCGTTTTGACGCATTTTTAAATTGTCTTGAAACCCTTGTTTTCTAATAGTTATTTCTTCTTTTTGAGTTGACGCATTTTCATAACTATAAACATAAGCATTAATCTCTAAATCTTTTAGACTATCCCTATAACCTAAATATAATTTTGCGTCTTCACTCTGCTTTTTTAAAGGTCCAAGTCTTCTTGACACTTCTGACAAAATATCATTAAGTCTATTTATGTTATCACGAGTGTGTTCAAGTCGCCTTTCACTTTCAACTTTTCTTGCTTTGAATTTTGAAATACCTGCCGCATCTTCAAAAATTGTACGCCTGTCTTCTGGCTTTGATGAAATGATTTCTTCGACTTTACCCTGCCCTATAAAAGAGTAACCATCACGACCAATACCACTGTCATACAAAATGTCAGTTATGTCTTTTAACCTGCAAGTTTTGTCATTAATTAAATACTCGCTTTCACCACTTCTGTAAAGTTTACGAGTTATTTTAATTTCATCATGTTCTGAATTAAACCACTTTTTAGTATTATCAAAAACTATTGATACTTCACAATATGACAGTCTTTTTCTCTTTTCAGTTCCAGCAAAAATAACATCTTGCATAGAATTTCCACGAAGACTTTTACCCCTTTGTTCACCTAGTACCCAACGAATAGCATCAGAAACATTACTTTTTCCACAACCATTTGGGCCTACAATTGCCGTAATACCACCATCAAATTTAATGTTAGTGTGATCAGCAAAACTTTTAAACCCCAAAATATCAATTTCTTTAAAACTTACCATAAAAATTCCTAAATGATTAATTAAAATAAGTTTACCAAAATATAATAAAATTCGCAAATAAAATAAAACAAAAATTAAACCTTTAAATAAAATTCTTTATATTAAATTAGTGCTAAATA
>CASFFI010000059.1 GCA_949293925.1 uncultured Christensenella sp.
CTATGATGTTGAAACTGGATTATATTATCTCAATTCAAGATACTATGACCCAGAGATTGGTAGGTTTATTAATGCTGATGATATATCTATTTTGTCTAAAACATTGGACGAGTTCAATGGTTTGAATCTTTATGCTTATTGTTTTAATAATCCTGTAAATTCTTTAGATGAAGATGGACAATTAGCTTGGTGGAAAAAACTTCTAATTGGTTTGACCTTTATTGTCGTAGGAGCTATTATAACAGCGGCAACTGCGGGTGCTGGAACTGGTTTCTGGGCTGCTTTTGGAAGTGCATTATTAACATCAACGATTCAAACTGGTATTAGTATGGGTATTAGTGCTGGAATTGGTGCTATTGCTGGAGGAATAACTAGTTCAATGAATGGTGGTTCTTTTTGGCAAGGAGTTACAAATGGATTAATAGATGGTGCTATCGATGGTTTCATGTGGGGTGGAATTTTCTCTGGTGGAGCTCAGATTTTAAGCGGTGGCTTTAGGGAATTAAAACAATATGTGCATTTCTCAGGAATTAGTAACTCAAAATTCGCATTTTTGTCACCAGATAAACTATTTTACAAAACTCCTGGAATGACGTTAATTAGAATAGGCAATCCAAGAGGACTAAAATTTGCTATTGATTTGGGAAGATACGGAATTCATATGCATCTTTTTAATAATGCTCACATCCCTATGATTCCTATCATAGTAACTGTTATTGAATTTATCAAAAATAAAAAGGAGCAATAAATATGTTAAAGCCATCTATATCAAAAAAAAATAATGTCGTAAATGTTTATTTAAAAAAAATAAATTTAACCTTTTTATCATATTTGTTCAATTTACTAAAGATTAAAAATTATACATTAATTATTGAAAATAAAAATTTTAAAAAAGAGATCTACAATAATTATACAGTATTTGATAATTTAATAAAATTTTTAAACGATAAAAATATCATTTCAATTGTTATTTTAAATCATATAAATAATATAGATTTAAACGATGATGTTTTTAACTTATTTCAGCAAAAAAAGATTCCATTTTTTATTGATATAGACCTAGCAGAAAACCAATTGACTGCTTTAATTTATGAAAACAATAATATATTTAATTCTCTTAAATTTTTTAAATAAATCTTTATAATCTCATAAAAAGTATACTGTAAAATCTTATAGTATGCTTTTTATATTTTTTATAAATAACTACTACTGTTTTACTGATATTTATTTTATGAATAAAGTTGTTGATATAACTTTTATTAAAGAAAAATAAACAAAACGAAATTATAGGCATTTATTCAAAAGATGGAAAGCAAATTGCTCGTTATGAATATGATTCTTAGGAAAATTGTATAACCAAATACTTGCAAGATAATGGAGATTATTCTATCATCGAAAGTAATTATATTGTTGTTGATACATCTAATATTAACCGCTTCATTGCTTTCAAAAATCTTTATTTTCAGAATAATGCTTACAAATATTTATTAAAAAATAATTAGAATAAATTAAGATATCTACAATTATAAGTTAATAATGTTAAAAATATTTATATTTATAAAAAAAGTTGCAATTAGCTAAAAAAATGTAAGATTAGGTTAGGTATTAAACATTATTGATTTAGATAAAGATTTATTTATAGACTAAATAGAAAAATTTTTGATTTTTATATAGCAATTCAACCTGATAAATGTGTGCCATTAAATATTGAAGAAGGTGAATATAAATTTAATAGAACTTAAAATACTTCTTTAGATTATATAAAAAGCAAATATCATATAGATATATAAAAAATAAGTCGATACAGGCTTATTTTTTGTTTATGATACTTATTATATTAACTGCCCCTGTAAAATTTTTCCGCCTTTGCTTTCTATAACAAATTTAAAATGAAAAGTATTAGTAAATAACTTATAACCATCATCTGTTATAGCATCAACAATGACATTTTTTATTTTTATGCCTTTATTTTGTAATTTTTTAAACTTATTCTTTATCTTATTTGTAAATTGAATTATCAACATGCCATCTCTATATTTTTTTTCAATTACTATTGACATAAAAAGCAAATTATATGAATTGCCTTTTATGTATGGCAATATATGTTCATGTGTTAACATGTAATCTTTATACTTTCCCTCTATGAAAAGATTATATATTTCATCTTTTAATGGAACGATGTTACAATATCCAATTACCTTGTTCCATTTTTTTACCATTATGTAAATATGTTTATTTACCGACAACCAGTCTAAACATTTATTCAACGTTCCAACGTCATCATTAGTAAAAGATTCCTTATCTAGATTTATGGCTTGCAAAATATCTTTTTTTGTTGGGCTATAAATATATCTCATAAAAATTCCTTTAAATATTTCAAATAATTTTCAACTAGCAAATCGCCACTTTCATTTTTAGCCCAAATATCATTTATTCCTTTATAACCAAGATGTGTAAATTCAATTTTAAGCCCTAATTCCCTGCAATAATCAACTTGCTGTTGTTGAGTAAAATCCCAGTCTTTATTATACCATTGAACGAAAACGCCATCAAATCCGGCTTTTTTTGATTGCGCAAATTGTTTCTTTTACACTTACAGTTTTATTGTCATTTTGAACACATTGAATGAGTTTTCTTTTTGGTTTGCTATCTATTAAATCATCCAACAATTCTAATAATTCGGGTATTCTATAAATTCTATGATATCCGTCAAAGTGATTGTAGCCTTTTAAATA
>CASFFI010000060.1 GCA_949293925.1 uncultured Christensenella sp.
ATAAAAAATACACCTAATTATATCACAATTAGATGTATTTTCAAAGTATTATTCACTTTTTTTATCCCATAAATCTGAAATCCAATTCTGGATAGCCTCACCATCTATTATATATTTTTCTAAAAGATTATCAGTTGTATTATAAATCACTTTTGTAACTTTTGTTTCCTGAATTATAGGAGACACTTTTTCATTTACTGTTGGAATTAGTGTTATAAGGGCTGTAACGGCACATAGTGCAACAACCACAACCAATCCTTTAATTGTACCCAATACAAATCCTAATATTTTATCGACTGTACCTAATGTTCCGTGATCAGTAATATTGTCAAAGAATTTTATTAAAATTAGTACAATTATTTTTAATAAGAAATATATTATGATACCAGTGATTATTATCATCACTAAATTGCCAAGTGTTAGCCCCAGAATTGATGCAACATTATCATAATTAGACAAAGTTTCTGCTGATATTGGTTCAATAATATTTACAACTATCTTTTTTAACATCGAAAACATTCCGCCTGTTGCTTCTTGAAAACTTTCGCTCTGAACAAGCGTTGCTCCATCAATTCCTGTGGGAATTGTCTCGCCAAGTGCTGGATAATGTTTAATGAAAGCGCTTGCTATACCACCTGAAAATTTTGATGCCAAATTGTAAACATTATTATTAAACCAATTTGCAACCGGTGTAGCCATAAAATATGCTACAATTATAGTAACAAATGTTGAACAAAGTCCTAAAATTGCTCGTACAAATCCTTTTTTGATTTCGATTAATCCTGAGATTAAAATTATAGCAATAACAATAATTTCAATAACGGTTGATAACATTTTAATTTTCTCCAATGAAAGTTTATCATAACAGGTGAAAATAAGTCAAATATTAATGACAAAAACTTGCTCAATAAACTAATAAAAAATTAAATATATATTTGACGATCAATTAATGAAATGCGAATTCGTAGAAATTTATTTATTTTTATATAATTCCCATAATTTATTATAATATTGATTGATTTGAATAAAATATTTTGTAGTTTACAATTTCTTAATTTAAACTTTAAACGTAATGGATTTTAGATTATTTAAGATAGTAATTATTTAAAAGTGTTGCAGAATTTATTTAATTGTGCTAAAATACCTTGTAAACATTTTAAGGAGAAAAAATGAATAAAAGTAATAACAATAAAGGCAAATTTTGGTCTGTCTTGATCGTTGGTTTTATATTCGTAATTATTTTAGTTCTTTTGTTTAATGCTGGAAATTCTTCTAAACGCATTGACCTAGAAGAATTTAATGATTTAGTTCAAAATACACAGTATCACAATGAAGGAAATTTGGTAGATTATGTTGAAGAAAAAGGTGTAATTTATTGTATTGATATTTATGATTATACTGTTCGTGTGTATATGTCTGAAAAGTCATACAATGATGGCAAGCCTGAATATTATTTTAATTTTCAATACGAACACCAACATGCTGAAATTTCACAAAAATGTGAAACAGCAGGAATTACAATTAAATCAACTCAGTGGAAGGGTGAAAGTTGGTTATCTAATATTTTACCATATATATACATCGTTATAATTGTTGTATTGGGCTTCTTTATAGTAAGAACATTTATGGGTAAAGGTAATAATGGAATGGGTTTTGCTAGAAGCAAGGCAAGGCTTGTAATTTCATCAAAAGTAAAATTTGCTGATGTCGCTGGAGCAGACGAAGAAAAATTAGAGTTAATGGAACTCGTAGATTTCTTTAAAGATGCGTCTAGATTTGCAGAGTTGGGGGCTAGAATTCCTAAAGGTGTATTATTGGTTGGTCCTCCAGGAACCGGAAAAACTTTACTGGCAAAAGCAGTAGCGGGTGAGGCAAATGTTCCATTCTTTTCTATATCGGGTAGTGATTTTGTAGAACTTTATGTTGGTGTTGGTGCTAGTCGTGTAAGAGATTTGTTTGAACAAGCAAAGAAAAATGCTCCTTGTATTGTCTTCATTGATGAAATTGATGCTGTAGGAAGACAAAGAGGCGCAGGTATGGGTGGCGGAAACGATGAAAGAGAACAAACTCTAAATCAACTTCTTGTAGAAATGGACGGATTTGAAAGCAATAGTGGTATAATTGTGCTTGCTGCAACAAACAGGGCGGATATTTTGGACCCTGCCTTAACTAGACCAGGAAGATTTGATAGGCAAATTTATGTTAGATTACCTGATGTAAAAGGTAGAGAAGAAATATTGAAAATCCATTCAAAAAATAAACCTTTATCAGATGATGTCGATTTAAAGAGAGTTGCAAGACTTACAAGTGGTTTTGCTGGTGCTGACATCGAAAATATGTTAAATGAGGCAGCGCTTTTAGCAGCAAGAGATAATCGTGTTAAAATTACAATGATTGATATAACAGAAGGCATAAATAAAGTTATTATGGGACCTAAGAAAAAGAGTCTTTTAGTAACAGAAGAAGATAAAGTTATTACAGCATATCACGAAGGTGGTCATGCAATTGTAGCAAGGGCATTGCCTAATTGCGACCATGTTCAAGAAATTTCAATAATCCCAAGAGGTATGGCTGCAGGTTATACTTTAACTTTAGATGAAAAAGATGAACAGCATATGACAAAATCTAAATTGTTAGATACAATAACTATGATGCTTGGCGGTCGTGTCGCAGAAGAAATTATGTGCAATGATATCACAACTGGTGCTTCTAATGATTTGGAAAGAGCAACTAAATATGCTAGAAAAATGGTAGCAGAATGGGGTATGAGCGATAAATTTGGTTTAGTTAGTTATGGTGAAGGCGGAGAAATTTTTGTAGGCAGAGATTATCAAAAACAACAAGCGTATAGCAGTGATGTGGCAACAAAAATTGACGCTGAAATTAAAAACATTATTGAGCAAGCGCACAATCGTGCTAAAGAAATTTTGAAAGATAAAAAAGACTTACTTGAAAATTTAAAGACATTATTGTTGGAAAGAGAAACAATCTTTAGTGAAGAATTCGAAGAATTATATAATGGAGCAAATGTTCAAGATGTTTTGAAAAAAATAGATGAAAAAGAAAAAGAGAAAAAAGAGTATCATGAAAAAGCTAGAAATGAAGCAAAATTGGCTAAATTAGAGAAAAATCTTCAAAATAGATTAGATACTGCAACAGCTTATCATAAAGCAAAAATGATGACAGATGCTGAGTATGAAACAATTAAAAAAGAAATTGAAAACGAAATGTCAAAACTTTCATTAAAAACAACTGCTGATGAATCTAATAATGACAAAAATGATAAAAATTTATCAGATGATGACAAAAAGCATAATTCAGATGAAGATGTTAAAGGTCAGAATACTAATAAAGAGCAAAATACAGATGACAACAACAACTCTTCTAACGAAAATAGTGATAAAAAAGACTAGACAAAAAATTTAAAATTTTGTAAAATACTATTTGTTAAGGGAGAAGTTATGAAAAAAGTTTTACCTATAATAAGTTTAAGCATAATTGGCGTTTTAATAATTACCACTATTGTAATGTTCTTCACACCTATTTCACATTCGTTTAAGATTGAAAAGCCTGAAGATATAAGGCTATATGATAATAGTTCGTTTTATGACCCAGATTATACCGTGTCTGACAATGTTACAAATAAGGAATATTATGATGAAGTAAGAAATAAGTTGACAAATGCTTTTAAAGACACTGCTTTAGAAGCGTTGTTTAACGGAAGACTTGGCAAAAGTGCTGAATTAGTACAAAGGGCTTCAACTTTAAATTTAAGTGAAGGCGTATATGTTGTGTATAATTACGGCGAGAACACAAAGACAGTAAAAGATGGAGATACACGCGTATCTTATAAGTATGTAGCATTCGAATTAAGCGATGTAGATGATTATGTTACAGTAAGAGCGTATTTAATTGAAAATGATGACGATATAGATGAAGATGGTGTTATAACTTATTCTTATTATTTTAATATGATTGGAAATACAAGCAATCTTTATAATTATGTTGTAAATGATTTACAACCTGCATATTAAATAGGCGTTTGCCTATTTTTTTATTTGCACAATTTTTAATATAATTCATTTTGAAATGTTTAATAAATAAAAATATTAATTATTTAATTAGAGAAAATATTAGTATATAATGCGATATTCTAAGAATTTTATATGTCAATTTATGTATTATTTAAAATAAATAGTTGGTTAGAATCGATAATTTGTTTTTTTGTAGTTTTGCTATTAATATTATATTGCTAATTTTAATTCAAATTTATATTTATTTATGCTTATAAATTATCTTTTCAGATTCTTAAATATTTACAGAATATTATATTAAATAAATTTTATTGGAATTTAAAAATGTTATATTATTATTTTATTGTGAATAATCTGCCAACAATCTAATCAAACAAAATTTTGATAAAAACATTGAACAATATAGAAGAAAATAGTAAAAAATCATAAATATTTTTCAATTTATGATTTATTTTTTAATGATTTTAAAATTTTTCTATTAAGTTTTTTAGATTATCAATGAATGTTGGAGCTTTAATTTGTTCATTTGATATTATTGAAATAGTCTTTATTAGTTCTCCGTCTTTTATAATTTCAACGAATCCAACCTTTTCACCTAAATTTATTGAACTTATTTCATTTGGTACTGTAAACTCTAAAGAAATGTTTGGTTCTATGTTGTTTTTTATGGTTGTAATATATTCTTCGTCAAACTTTACACTCAAACTTCTGTTTTGTCCTTTGATATTTATTGAAGGAAGTTTATTTTCCAATAAGTTTTCAGCTTTGTAATTCGCAAAGCCGTAATTTAATAAATCGCTTGTTGATTTGAATCTATCCTTTGAATTAGAACTCCCTAAGCTTACTGCTATTAATTTTAAATTGTTCCTTTCTGCACATGTTGCCAAACAATATCCCGCTTCTGTGGTTGAACCTGTTTTCCCACCCAAACAACCGTCATAATGTTTAATTAATTTGTTTGTGTTTGTCATCGTAGTGGTTCTGCCACTAGGGTGCTTAAAGTCTTCTAACCATATTGAACATAGTTCTGTGTATAATGGATATTTTTCAACTTCTTTTAATAATAAAGCGGTATCTTTTGCAGATGAATACCCGTTAGGCGCTGGTAACCCTGTACAATTTACATAATTAGTATTTGTCATATTAAGTTCGTTTGCTCTTTTATTCATTTCTTCAACAAATAGATTTTCGCTTCCAGATATTGTCTCTGCAAGTGCTACAGCACTATCATTTGCGCTACAAACTATTACGCTTTTTAATAATTCTTTTAAATTATAATCGGAATTTGCATCTAAAAAAATTTGAGAACCTCCCATGCTAGATGCTCTTTCAGATACTCTAATATTATCTTCTGTGGAAAGATTTCCGTTTTCAATATTTTCAAGTGTGATTAAAATTGTCATTAACTTAGTGATACTTGCAATAGGCAGTTTTTCATCAGCATTGTTTTCATACAAAATATCGCCATTTATGTCCATTAATATCATTGCTTTGCTTGATGCGTTAGTAATTTCTTGAGATAATGCGTGAACAGAGATGGTAGGTGAACATAATGCTACAGAACATATTAATCCTATGATAGGTATTAGAATTTTTTTCATAATTCCTCCTATCTATATTTTTTATTAATGCTAAAAAATTATACTAAAAAACTAATACTATAACAAAATTTTTAAGAAGTCCCACTAATATTGTGTTTAGTATTTGCAAGCATAAAATAATTATCAGATAGTTTAAACTCGAATTTGTAATATTTTTAAAATTCATTTGATACCTACAGCTATTTTTAAAAGATATTATGTACAAAACAATAAACAATAGTTGTATTGAAAGCATTATTATTTGAGGAATGATTATTATGAAGGTATTTAAAAACCCATAAGTTAAAATTATTGATAAATAAATTAAATATTGCGTGTAAGCAAAATAAGAAAATATTACTAAGCCCAAAATATAAAAAGGTTTTTTAATAAAGCAAAGCGTTAGACATATAACCATGAGTATTAAAGTAAGCAGTGTAAAAAACCAAAATGAAAATATGTTAATATTGCCTTTTAAATAATTCATAATTGGAATGTTATAAAATGAAATATACTGCAAACCAGAATTGAATTTGAAAGCATAAATTACACTAAATATTAATGCAATTATGTAAGATATAAGAAAGAATAGAAATAAAATTTTATTATTTCTAATAATATAAGAAATTATATTAAAATTGAATTTTATTCTGTATTTTCTCATTTATTTAATTTATTAATTTCCCTAAAAAATCTATAATTTATTTTTTATTATTTAAAAACAAGAAAAAAATTTAAAAAATAATTATTTTTACATATATTTAAATATTTTTATTGAATTTTTCTGTAATTTTTCAAAAATTAATTTTAAATTAGCAAATAATTTATTTAATATTTTTTTAATTAATATTTTATTTTTTATATTTTTTTCAAAATAACCAATCTCTAAAAATTCTTGAGATAATTCTAGTAATTCGTTTATAAGGTTAAATATGGTTATTTCAGTAGAAATTTTAATAATATTTGATATTTCATCTATTTTAATTTTTATCTTTAAATCGTTTATGATGTATAAATAAATTTCTTTTAAATCATCGGTTAATTGTTCGATTGCTGGTCTAAAATTTATTGGCAACTGTGTTATATCTAAAAAGGCTATAGAAGTATTGATTGATTGCATTAATTTTTCAATTTTTGTATAGTCATAAGATTTTTCACGCATAGTAAAAGCTTTGTTATATGCTTGAGATAACATTTCGTACTCACGATTAGAAAATAGTTCACCAAATAAATCCATATTATTATATATGCAATTATTTCTTTAGTATGAAAAAAACACGAATAGATTTTCGTGTTTACTTTTCAATAACATATTCATTGTTTGCTTTGTCTATTATATTATATCCTAATGATAAAATTTGATTTCTTAATTCATCGCTGAGTTTATAATTTTTATTTAATTTTGCTTGTTTTCTAAGTTCTGCAAGTTCAATTATATTTTCAGGGATTTCGCTATTTTGATTTTTGTTTAATTGTAACACATTTCGCTCAATATTTAATCCTAAAACTTTATCAAATTCTAGTAATAGATTATATATTTTAACACTTTTAATTTTTGTTTTTAATAAATTCCACATTACAGCAAGAGCTATTGGTGTGTTCAAGTTATCGTTTATTGCTTCTGTAAACTGTTTTTTGTAATTTTCTATTTCTTCATCTGAAATATCGTCTTTCCCAAATTTGTTTGCAAATGCTAATCTGTATAATTTTGAAACTGCTTCTTTTGAACCTTTTAGTGCGTCAAATGTGAAATTTTGAGGCTTTGAATAATGCGCAGATAAATAAAAATATCTTAAGTCTGTTCCGCTAAATCCTTTTTCTTCAAGGTTAGATAGTGTATAAATGTTTCCTAAACTTTTACTCATTTTTTCACCATTAAACATTAAATGTTCAAAATGGAACCATATATCTACTACATTATGTCCTGTTATTGCATAATTTTGTGCAATCTCATTTTCGTGGTGAACGGTTTTGTGCTCAACTCCACCTCCGTGAATATTGATGTGCTCTCCTAAATACTTATTACCAATGGCAGAACATTCAATATGCCAACCTGGATATCCTTTTCCCCAAGGGCTATCCCATTGCATAATATGCTCTTTAGGGGCTTTAACCCATAAAGCAAAGTCTGCAGGATTTCTTTTTTCTGCGTCTATTTCAATTCTGGCTCCGCTTAATTTCTCTTCTTGATTCATTCGCCCTAATTTGCCATAATCTTTAAATTTAGAGGTGTCAAAATATATTCCTTTTGAAGTTTCGTATCCGTATCCGTTATTTATTATCTTTTGAACACATTCTATAATTGTGTCAATAACACTTGTTGCAGGCACAATATGTTCAGGTGTTTCAATGTTTAATTTTTTCATATCTTCAAAACACTTGTTCCAATAAAACTTTGCAATTTCTTCAGGAGTTTTATGCTCTCTTTTGCTTGCTACTAGCATTTTGTCATCACCACTATCCTGGTCTGATGTCATGTGTCCAACATCTGTGATGTTCATTACGTGATTAATTTTATAACCATTCATTTTTATTGCACGACGCATAGTGTCCATTACATAAAAGGCACGCATATTGCCAATATGCTGAAACCAATAAACTGTAGGTCCGCAAAAATAAAAATTTACGGTGTTGTTGATTGCTTTTAAACTTTCCTTTTCTCGCGTTAAACTATTTAAAATTTTTAACATATTTACCTCGTTAAATTAAGTATATGAATTTTTTAGAAATTATATCAAATCAATAAAGATATGTCAATGTAACAAAATTTAAATAAAATAAATATTGTTTATATTATCAAATATTAATAAAAAAAAACAATCTAAATTAATCAAAAAAACAATCTAACAAAAGTAATAAAAATAATATTGTTAAAAAATTTAAAATTAAAAAATAAAAATATTATAATTTAATACAAAAAAATATTAAAAAAATAAAAAAAATTGATAAAAAAACGAAAAAAATCATTAAAAAATGTAAAATTATTAATAAATTTGTAAAAAATATTAAAAACAAAATAAAAAAATAAATATTTATTTAATTAATTTTTAAATAATATTGTTTAAAAATTTGTAATTTATTTTAGCTGAAATATTCAATAAATAAATAATTCACGAAAATAAAATAATTTAAAAAATAAAAAAAATAAATTGATAAAAATACTATAAAGTGTTAAAATAATTATTAATAAAGATATAATTAAGGGGTTATTATGTCAAAACAAAAGAATAAATTGTTAAATGTTATGCTACTGTTAATTGTGGCGTCTGTTTTATGCTTTTGTAGTGGTTGCTTTAAGGACAAAAGTGTCTTTATAAATGTTAGTAGCATAAGTGTAGAAGAAAATTCCATTTCTATATTAATTGGTGAAACTTATACTCCAAAGGTTAGTATATACCCTAGTTATGCTTCTAATAAAAATTATAATCTTTCTTATGTTGGTGAAAACAATCAGATTTTTGATATTCAAGATAAATCCATTATCGGCAAATCAGTTGGTTCTGCTTGGTTACAAATTAGTTCAGTTGATATGAATAAAACGACATTGATTTCTGTTACTGTGTTATCAAAGGCTATCCAACTTGAAACCCCTAACGAAATAAATTTTGAAAATAACAATTTTATTGTAAACGCTAATGCTTACACAAATTCCTATGAATTTGGATTTTCTTATGATGGTGAAGAATTTAAAACTATTAATATAGTAGGCACTAATAAAATTAATTTTGATGAAATTTTTAATAACGATTTTGAAGTGTTATACAATCAACCTTTAATAGTTAGAGTTAAGGCGGTTGGAAACACTAATGCTTACCTTGATTCTGAATATTTTGAAACAGAATTTGTTTTCACAGAGCCTGTAAAAGATTTAAAAATCATTCAAAATAATGAGATAAGTTTTTTAGCAAACGCCGGAGAATATAGTGTTAAAATATTTTCAGAAAATGGAAATTTAATAAACAATTTAAGTTTGTCCGCCATTGAGAATTCTCAAACTTTAATTATTCCTGACGAAATTTTAAAAGCATTAAGTTCAGGTCATTACACTATTGTTGTTGAAAGTTTATCTAGTTTGTATGAACATTATGTAATTAAAGGTGAAAGTGTATTGTCATTTTATGTGGCTCCTAAAGTAAACAACATTAATATTACAAATTCAAGTATGGCTTGGGAGTATTTAGATAATTCATTTTCATATTTAGTTAAAATTTTTGACGCTCAAGATATTTCAAACGAGTCAGATATATTTAATGTTGAACCTTTATTTGTGTCTGATAATCTAAAATCAAACTCTGTTAATTTAGATGGAAAATTGATAGAATACGGGGATTTTATTGCAGTTGTTTTTACAACTAGTGAAGAAAAAAATACATTCACAAAATATAGTTTTTCTAGTTACAATTTCTCAAAATTAAACGATGTTGAAAATTTGACCGCAGAAGATAATTTTGCAATTTGGAACGCAGTGCCAAATACTAATACTTACTATTTAGATATTCGTTCAGCAAGTTTACAAAAAATAGTTACAGTTAGCACAAATAGATATGATTTTAGCAATTTGCCTGCTGGCAATTATACTATTAATATAAAAGCACTTGGCAGTGGATTATTAAGTTCAAATTCTAAATCATACAGTATAACAAAGTTACCTAAAATTAACGGGTATGATATTATAGATGAAGTTTTAACATTTGAAACAAATTTAACGGATTTTTATATTTACATTTATTTAAATGATGTAATAGAACCCGTAAAAATATTAAACAACACAAAAGAAGTTAATTTGCGAGAAATTATACCGCAGGGAGATAGTAACACTCTAAAAATTAAAATTGTAAAATCTGGATATATTTCTAGTGATTATTATATTATTGAAGGGGTAACAAAACCTGAACAAGTAACTGATTTGCGAATTGAAAATGGTGTTTTAAAATATAATTCAAATTTGAATAATTCTAATTATAACATAAAAATCTATAAAAATAATGAGAGTGAAAATCCTTGGAGTTTAATAGAAAATTTAACTTTACTTGAAACAAATTTGGATTTGATGAATATTGAATCTATAGTTGCAGGGCATTATAAAGTTGTAGTAAAAATTGTGTCAAGCAATAATTTACATATTGATAGTGAAAATGTTGAAATAGAATTCGACAAATTAGAAACACCTATTTTACAAGTAAACGACAATTCTTTAGTCTGGGGCGAAATTGCAAATTCTACTGGCTATCAGATTATAGGAATTGATAATCAAGAAATTATAACTAATAATAATTTTGATTGTTCTAATATACTAGCAGGAGAGTACAATGTTGAAGTTGTGGCAGTTGGTAATGGAACAAATATATTAAATTCATCTTATAGCAATACTATTAAAATAGCATCTATCGCAGATACTAAAATATCATTTAATAAGGAAAGTGTTAATTTGGTTTTGGAAAATGTATTCTCAAAATACATTTTAAGCTATAATATTTCTTATAATATTGATGAAAATAATTATACTTTATCCACAATAAACACACCAACAGATGTTGAAAATGTGGATATCTCATCAATTTTTACAACTGCTGGCAATTATAATATATCAATTTCAACAAATTTGATTTCAAGAGAAATTGATAGTATGTATTTTATAAACAATACAACATCTAATATAGTTATTAACAAACTAAAATCTATTAAAGACAGCGAGATTTCTTTAAATGAAAATAATTTGATAATAACTTTTGAAGATAGTTCGTACAACAATTATTCTATTTTAGTAAATGTTAAAAATAAAATTACTAATCAATACGAATTATCAAATGTTATATTAAATTCAGTCGAAGAAATGTTTAAATTACCATTAAATGAACTTTTGGCTGATAGTGAAACTGCATTTGAATTTGAAATGAAAGTTTTAGGCGGGCTTGACAGTGTAGATAGCGATTTAATCATTAAAAATTTCTACAAATTAGGAAAAGTTTTAAATATTTATCGCGAAGGGAATTCGATTTACTTCAATGCAGTTGCAAATGCTGTTGATTATAAAATTAATCTTTATAAAGATGGTGTAAAAAATAACGAATTAAGCATAGACTATGAAGAAGTTGCAACTAACAAATTTAGACTTATTGTTCAAAATTTAGATGCTGAAAATATTGATTTGGCAGATGCTTTAGTGAACTTAAATAGTTATGAAATTGAAATAATTGCAGTTGGAAATTCTGAAAGTTATTTTGATAGTGTACCTTCTGACAAGTTTGAAATTATTAAGTTGGCAGAAACAAAATTTACAATAACAAGCAATATAGATAGTGTGATATTGACCTATGAAAATGTAGAAAATGCTGTTTCATATGAAATAAGTGTTATTGATTCAAATGGACTTGACACTGTTTTACAAACAGATGAATTTTATTTGGATTTGTCTGAATATGATTTTTCTGATGGAATTGAGATTAGTATTAAATCTATTGCAGACACTTCTTCAAATTACTATAATAGTAGCATTAATTTAACATCTACTTTGATGAATTTATTAAATCCGACTTTGTCTGTAAAAAATGGGAATTTATCTTGGGACAATCCTAACACTATACCTGATGTTAAATATCAACTTTTAATAGATGAAAAGCAGGTTAATGTGTTTGATTCAACTACTTTAAATTATGTTTTAGATAATCAATATTTAGCAGGTAGCCATACAGCAAAAATAAGAGCAGTAGCTGATTATTCATCTGTTATTTTAAATGACAATCAAATTGTATATTGTACTAATTTCACATACAACAATTTGACAGCAACAAAACTTGAAAATGTTTATAATTTAGTAAGAAGTGGTCAAAATATTATCTTTACAAGAAATGACAACGCAACAAGTTATGATGTTTATGTTGATGGAGAAAAAGTAACCTCTTATACAAATAACGATGTTGAATTTGGGCAAAATTATATTGTAATAAGAAGCAATGATAAAGCTATTGTTGAAAGTTTATCAGCAGGAGAACACACTCTTCAAGTGCAAGTAATAGGTGGAAATACTTTCATTTCGAGTGATATAAGTAGTGAATTTTTAATAAATAAACTTGATATAAACAATTTTGACATTATATCTAATTCTAGTGGTGCTAAATTATTTTTGCAAAGTGTAGAAAATGCTGAAAGTTATACTTTATCCTTAACTGGAGAATTAGGCGTTACAAAAAATATTGTTGTTCTAAATAACGATGAAATAGATTTGTCAAGTATTATTGAAGAAAACAAAGCGACGTTAAATGGTGATATTAAATTGCAAATTATATGCAATGCTGAAACTGACTCATATTTTAATTCAAGTCCTACAGATATTGTTGTTTTAAAATTATTAGGCACGCCTATTTTTGATGATGGTACCAGTGAAACACCTTTAGATTATTCAGCTGGGGCTATAATGAAGGTTATCAACGGCGAGTTCTCTTGGAAAGGTAAAGAAAATGAATTGTTCGTTTTATATATTTCAAATAATTCAGGATTAAATCAAACTATTTATGTGAATGATGAAAATCAAAGCGTTGCAATTTCTGACGGTTGGTATTCTTATGTCTTATCAGATAAAGATTTATATAAAGATAGCGGTGCTTATGTATTTTCAATGAAATCTATTGTAGAAAATGAAGTTGTGTTTAATTATCAATTAAGTGAAGAAAAAGAAATTGCTTTAAATTCGATAACCAGCGAAAAACAAGAGTTACAAAAATATGATACTGTAGATATGTATGTAAATAACGGAAATATTGTTTTTGATAAAGTGGTAATCTCTGGTGTTGAAGCGAATAGTTATTCCTTTTTGTGTGTAGAATCTGGTCTTACAGGTAATAGCAAAATAAATGTTGAAACTCAAGAAAATTACATTTCTAGCGATATGTTGGTGGGCACTGATTTCTCAAATTATATTGTTACTGTTTCTGTTCAAGCACATTCAAGTAGTTCAACAATATTAAATTCTCATATTGCGACAAAACAATTTGAACTTTTAAAAGCAACAACAAATGTTCAAGTTAAAAATTCTAGTTTAGATAGTAAAATTATATCCTGGAATAGAGTTGAAAATGCTAGTGGTTATAAAGTAATGCTTTTTGAAAAAATTAATGGCGCTTATACGGGAAATAATTATGAAACAATAATAAATAGTCAAGATATTTTAGAAGTTGACCTTGAACAAGCAATTGATGATTTTGTGTGGAATGCTGGTATATATGATGTTAAAGTTTATTCTTTAGGTGGAAGCGAATTTTTAAATTCAATTCTTTGTGGCGAGTTTACAAATCTTACAATTCTACGGACTCTTGAACCTACTGATTTCTCTACAAACGGAGGTCAATATATAAGTTGGAGTCAAGTAGCTGGTAGTTTAAATTATACAGTTAATATTTATAAATTTAATTATGATATTTTACAATTTGAATTAGTAGAGGGTTTTGAAAATGCCGAAAATGCTACTAATTATTACGATACTGGCAAGTTGCCTGCTGGAAGTTATGCTATTTCAGTATTGGCAAACGGTAATTCTAGTGAAAAAGTGTTTGCAGGTAAAGAAAGTCAATTGATTGAATTTATTAAGCCTGAAACAGTTGAAAAAGCGTATGTTGAAAATGGGCAAATTGTAGCAGTTGCTAATAAAATTTCTCCTACTCTAGAAATAACTTTAACAAACGGCGATGAAAAAATTATTTTAAAAGTTGCTAATAATGTGTCTTATGCTTTAAATGACATTACACAAAACTTTACAAAGAACAATCAGTATTATTTTGATATAGATTGGGACGAATACCAAAGATTATATAAGATAGATTGGAATGAAATTTTTGATGATGTTATAGAATATACTTACAAAAATGCTTCGGGAATATTAAACGGCAGTGCTTATGCTATAAGTCAGGATTATAAGGTAAGTATGCGACTTTTAGGAAACACTCAATATGGTTATGTATTTGATGATGTCGATGTTCCATATATAATTACAAGGGCATTGATTGTATCAAGTGATAGCATAAATGTTGATAATATTTCTTATCCAAACAAAACAGATGAGAATTCATCAGATGTTTATGTTTTAGATGCTCCTATCATTAATTATGCTAATGATGTTATCTCATGGACAAAAGAAAAACCTAATGACAATTACAATTTAAATTATGGTTTCTATATGTTTAAAGATTATTTCGTTACACTTGATATAACGGATATGAGTATGAAATTTACCTTAAATCCAATTGAATTAGTTTATGGTAGCCAAAATCAATCAGATGAATTTAGCGTTTCTGGTTTAAGTGGAAGTTATATTACATTAAACGATATTAAATACTTAATGATAACTGATGGAATAACGGAAGTTATTTATAAAGATGTTAGTTATACAATAAAAGAAAATCAATTATATGTTGATTACTATGGCGTTTCTACACTTGTGAATGCTTCAAATTTTGATAACATTATATTATCTATTCAAAATTCTATAATTGACATATCATCATCTGTAATTGACAATCAATATGGAATAAAGTATTACAATTATTCAAATGAAACATATATTGAATTTAATTATAAAAATGTTAGTTATTACTATAAAGGAATAACTGCATTATCTAACTTCTATATATTTAAATTTAATTTAAGTGTCGCAGGAGATTTAACTAATAGTTACTCTTATTATGTTGTTAAATTTATTGACAACAATCAAACTAGATTTGAATTTAGTGATGATTTGGATACAAAAGTATTGTTAACACGATATGATGGTAGTGAAATCTACTTAAATTACATTAACAATATACCTTTTACAGGAAATAACGAATTTATAAGATTTGTTACTATTGAGGGTGAAAGCTCTGAAATTTCTGCGACAACCGGTGCAACATTTAAGTTTAATGCAGTGCTTTGTGGAGATTATCTGTGTTTCTTAAATTCAAAACCATCAAATAACCTTGTGATTAGTAGATTTAATACAACCAAATTAGTTGAGTATTCTAATGAAACTGTTACAGGATTATCAAGTGATGATTTGTTAAAATATAAAGGTAAATTGTACTTTGAATTAAGTCCGCACAACATTATTTATGAA
The DNA here is from genome assembly GCA_949293925.1 of uncultured Christensenella sp. Lineage (GTDB taxonomy): Bacteria > Bacillota > Clostridia > Christensenellales > UBA1242 > CASFHD01. The sequence goes on from CASFFI010000060.1 coordinate 15,699, forward strand.
ATTGGAATAATTGATGTAAATACTTCTTTGGAATTATCAAAAATTTATATTGATGTTAATTATTCAAATAATGAATATACAATCAATAGTTTTGAATATTTTGTGAAAAATGAATTTAACGAATACGAATTAGTTGAAACTCAAAATAATTTTGTATCTGTAGTAAACTTTGTGTTTGCAGATGGTACAACTTCTCCATCATTGATATTTGAACTTCCTAATGAACTTCAAAGTGGAAGATATAGATTTTCTTTAGTTTTAAATCCAAATGAATTTGACCAAATAGGTCAGGACGGCACTTATTATATTAAGTCTGAAAAATCAATATTAGAGTTTAAAACAAAACTTGATACTGTATCAATTGGAATTTCTTCTGGACTAATATCTTGGGAAAAAGTAGCAGGTGTTGATTATTACGAGATTCACTTAAATGATATTGCAAAAATCGTATGCGTAAAAGCAGGAGAAGTAACAAACGGAATTACTATTTCTAATAACACAATAATTTGCGATATTGCTACAATTTTTGAAGATTTCCGTTCAAGTGCAAGCGTATCAGTTAAAGTCATTGGTGATAGTTTAAATAATACATTAAATTCAAGTTTGAGCGATGTTAAAAATGTTGTTATAATTCCTAAAGTATCTGCTAGTTCTATAACAGTTAGTGAAGGTAATTTAGTATGGGCTTATGATGAAAGCTTTTTAAACGGAGTTGAATTTAGCGATGGTTCTATACAGTATTATAACAATGGACAAGTAGAAGTTATTATTTCATTTACTGATAATTTGGGGACAAATTACACTATTACAAAACTTCTTCCTTATACAACTACTAAACTTTCGCTTCTATCTGAAAATAATCAAATTATAGTAGATAGTGGGGTGCTAGTAGCATTATCTAATGATTATAAATATAATTTAAAAGTTAGATTATTGGGTTATAATATTTCAGAAAATTATGCATTCTTAAATGCTGGTTATGCTAGTAATACCGATGTGGAAGGAAATGTTGGATTTATGAAACTTTCTACACCTTCTAATATAATAAGTGTTTCAGCTGACGAGAGTAAAAATGGTTATATAAATTGGGATAAAGTTGAAAATGCTGTAAGTTATACTTTAACCATAATAAATGAAGATAAATCGTTATCAGTTGTAGTTGATAATATTACAGATAATTTTTATGAACTTAATGATGAAAGGTTTGTAGGGAATATTAGTGTCAGCGTTCAAGCATTTGGCGGGGATTCATATTTGAATAGTACAAATAGCGATAGCATAAACTTTGTAAAATTATCTAATTTATCATCTAGTCAAGATGTAAGTGTAGATGAAACCGGTAGGGTTTTGAATTGGAAAGAAATAGAAAACGCTTTAAAATATCAAATAGTATTAAAATCTAATGAAAATCAAACAGTTGTAAGCAAATATGTTAATACAAATTCATTTAATTTAGATGACTTATCTAAAGAAGAACAAGCAACTTTAGTTGGAACAATCGTTATTACAATTAAAACCATAGGTGGTGAAGGCGGATATTTAAATGGCAATTCATCTATTGAATTTGTTATAGAAAAACCAGAGTCTTTAAACGAAGGAAGTGTTGTCTTTGATGATGATTCAAAATTGTTTGTTTGGGACGGAGTTAATGATGAGTCTTACTCATATATCTTTACTTATACTGTTAGAAATCAATTTAATGCAGAAGATATCAATGTGGTAGAAATATGCAATTATGATAATAATTTTGATTCTGATTTGGGTAAATGGATATTTAGACCTAAATATGTTGGGCTTTTAACTGATATAAAAGTTCAAGTTGCTAAAAATAATGGTTATTATTCTGATGCAATACTTGCTACTCCTAATTATTTGTCATTCTATTTATTTGCTTCTGGTAATGGAAGTGAAGATAACCCTTACATTATTAAAAACTTTAATTATTCAGATGGATTTGGTGGAAGTATTACTGTTAGTATTGAAGAACAATTAGAAAATGTAAAATATTATCCTTATGCAAACTTTAAGTTGGAATATGCTGACGCAAAAGAACAAACATCTGGTATTGACTTTTCTAATGTAACATTTATAGCTAATCAAGAAACTTTCTCTGGAACATTTGACGGCAACAATACTTTTATAGTAAACTATAGTATATCAAACTATGGGGGAATTGGATTATTTGTTTTAGGTGAAGGCGCAGTTATTAAAAATCTTCATTTAGTAAGTCCTATAATTAATGTTGATTTATTAAATATTAATCAAGTTATTGATATTGGATTTATTTCAAAAAGTATAGGAAGCAACGGAGTTATTAAAAATATAACATTAGAAAATGTTACAATTGAAGACGCTAGAATAGAAGTTTTAAATATTTCAACTTATAACTCAATTTTCATAGGTGGTATAAGTGGTAGAATATTTGAAGGCGTAAATGTTTTAAATTGTTCAGTATCTGTAACTGTGGTAAACAAGTATGTGTCTTCGCTGTCTGCTACTACTGTTTATGTTGGTGGTGTGACTGGACATAATCTTGGTATAATTGACGGCGGTTTAGTAAACTTTAGTTTAAGCGATTCTAGAAATTATACTAAATTTGTTGGTGGCGTTGCAGGCTATAATTCATCAAATATATCAAAATGTACAACTAATGTAAAAGTGTCTTTTGCAGAAAATAACACTCAAACTAATATAGATGCTATATCTACAAACGCACAAACTGCAAATTCTGTAGAAAATAGCGGAACTATAGAATATAATCAAAATATTTTATAACAATAAATATGGGGAAATAATGAATAAATTAGTGTTTTTTAAATTAAAGGAAGAAAGATTAGGCGTGCATTATTGGGTGCAACAAATTCTTTCGTGCTTATTCTATTCCGCTGTAATCTGCGTTTTATTGTTCATATTGGCAACATACTGCTTGAATTTAAAATCTTATGAAGTTATGTCAGGCAGTATGGAACCAGTTTTATACAAATCAGATGTTATTTATGAAAAATCTTTTGATAGTTACGAATTGGGAGATATTATCACTTGGGCAAATGGCAATACAAATATCACTCACAGAATTGTATTTATTTATGATATTATAGAACCTTCAAAAGAAGATTTATCTACTCTTACAAAATTTACAGATAATGAAACAAATCAAGAATATGTTTTTTCAGAAGGCAATTATTATTTGATTTATGATTATACAGACGATTTATCTAATGATTACACATTCTATTTTAAAAATGTTTTCAAAAAAGTTGATGGCACTAAAACAATTTATGTATATGACGGGAATGAATACACTTTTAAAAGTTTAGGTAAAGATAAATCAAATATGATATTTTGTTTTGCAAGAGAAGTAAACACTACTGATGAAGGAAGTGTCATAATTACAAAAGGAGACAATAACGCACCTAACGAATACGATAAACCTATTACAATAAACGATATAAAAGGCAAAGTAATGTTTACATTACAAGGATTTGGTAACTTTGTTGCATTTTTAAAACAAAATGTTTTAGCAATTATTTTGGTTATTTTAAATGTTTGTTTTATATTTAGAATTATTGAATTTGAATGGCAATTAAATGAAGAAAATAATAAGTTTAATTGCAAATTATTATAAAGGGTGAGATATGTTAAGAGAAAAGAAAAAATCAAATTTAATATTGGTTTTAGCCATACTTTTATGTATGGTATTTTCTCTTATTATAATTATACCTACTATAGCATCGTTAGTAACTAAAACTTCTTCAGTATTTCCATCTTTTGCATCTTCAACCGGACAAACAAATGTATCTATAGACAATTCTACAACTAGTTTGCCAATTGACTTTTCTTATGGTGAACACGAAAGGAATATTTCGTTTATTTACTCATCGACTTATGATATTGATGTCAAAATAGTATTAACTTTACAATATACTGATGAAACTTTATCAACAAAAAATGTTATTTTAAATTTTGCAAATCGTGACGAGTGGTTTGTTGGGCATTCTTTAAACGCAGATGGAAGTGAAAAAGAGTATGAATATGTTCTTTATCATCTGGGTGCGTTGCCTGCTAGCAACAATCAAAAAATAACAATTTTAACAGGTGTTACTTTTTATGATAACACTACTTTAGATGAGTCAGATTATTTAGGTCAAAAATTAAAAATTAATATGAGTGTGGATTATTGTAATAGTGATAATTCATTGTCGTATTTTGCAAGTAATATTAATTCAAATATTAATTCTATTACAACTCAAATGGCAAATATTAATTCAGTAAGTTATGAATATATAAATTCTGATTTTACAAATTTTCCTGATACTGCTATTAAAGAGTGGTATTCATATACAACAACAATTAGAAATTCATTTTCTAGCAAAAGATTGATGACTAGTACTTATGTTTCTGATAATACTAGAATAAATGATAACACTAGACAAGTTTTGTCAACGTATTTAAATATTGACAACCCAATGAAATACGCAAACGAAAATAATATAAAATATCTTTCAGATACTAATATTATTGAAAATAACAATATCGTTGGCAATGTTAGTTCAGGTATAACAATTGTCGCTGATGATGGAAGCGGTATTCAAAATGAAATTGCAAGCAAAAGGTATTATGCAGGTATTGGATTATTAGTTGTTCCGACTTATGAAAGTGTGGATATTGATGTTACTATAACACCTTTACTTTATTATGTTAATCCAAATGACAATGAAGATAAAGGTTCAATTCAGCCATTATCAGTTGATGATATTTCGTTTGAAATAGATGATAACTTTATAGATACATCAGCTGGAGTTGGCTATAAATATTCATCAAATAAAGCATTTGACAAAGCAACTTATGTTAGATTAATTAAAAGTATAAATATAGATAACATTGCTATTGATGACTTATTTGAAACTTATGTAAATTCGTATTTATATATTTCAATACAAGTAACTATTAAAAATGCAGTAAATAGCGTTAAAATGACCTCTGATAATTTAAGGGTTTACAATTCAACTGAGTATCAGGGTGCATTATATATGTTCTCTAGTATGTCAGGCGAGTATTATTACATTGATAACTCTAATTCAAGTAATAAAAATGCAACAGATTATGTATATGTTTCGGACTATTATGGACAAGTAAACTCTGTAACATATACAGAAAATGCAGGGCTAAAATTTATTCCTTCTTTAACAAAATTCTATTTTTACCCATTAAGTTCAGGTGGCTATGTCAAATTTAAAGGAAGGTATTATTATGTGGGTAGTTCAAATAGTTTGGCTTTATCTTCTGGACAAGTCGTTGATATTAGTGGTTTAGATAGATATACTTGGCAATTTGAAGAAAATGAAAGTTATGATTGTTGTGTAATTTATGCTAATGCAAATAATGATGGAACGGTAGATAATTTTGTATATATTAATTTGGATAGTTTGACACATTTCAAACGCTCTACAGGTCTATATGTTTCAGACAACTTTGGCAGTTATGCTAGAGTCGGCAATAACTATTATATGGCTTGTAACAGACAAGGTATTTTGTATAGAGAAATTGAAGAAACAGATGAATTAATTAATTCTTACATTTATTACAATAATAATTGGGTTAGTTATTCTAGTTTGCTAGATGCTGGAACAACTGGAACAAGCACAACAAAATATTCGTTGCAAACAAGTTATCGCGATAGTTTACAATCTGGTCAAGATTACTATTTTAACACATTGCAAGATATTGATGTTTCATTACAAAATGACGAAGATGTAGGTGTTACCGTTCAATTTAAAATTATACCTAGTACTCAGTCGAATTTAATTTATTATTTTTCAAAAGACTATTCATTTACATATTCATCTACAACTAATAAAACTTCTAATACAGGGTATGGATTAAATATAAATTCCGCAGATGCCCAAAACACTACTTTTACAGCATATATTCCTGCGCAATCTAAAATTAATGTATTAAACGGTATTTCGTTTGTTGAAGAAAATACAACATTAAGTGATATTTATGTGTCTTTATATGTAGAAATTGTTAATGTTACAAAAGACAGCAATTATGTTTCAACCAATGCAAATGCAGCAAAAGGTTTATCTGCTGAAATTATTTCTAGTGTAAAAGATACTGATATTCAAACGGCTACAAGTGGTGGAGATTATCCTTATTTTGTGGCAATTAAAAATAACACTGAACAAATTGCCACAAGCGTTAATTTAAATATTGAAATTCCTATGATTTCATATACTTCTGGATTGATAACTTGTTATAACAATCTAGGAATAATTGAAAATGCAAATTATACTTTTACAACAGACACAAAGTATTATCAAAATGTTAATGATAGTTCAACAAATCAACAAAGAAGTAATTATTTAACAATCAGTTTAAACTTTGATAATTTAAACTTAAAGCCAAATGAAACTTTTGTTGCTCTTACAGGCATTAAAGTCGCGAGTAGTTTAAATACATTAAATCTAAAGGCAAGTGGAATTTTTGCACAAGTTTCATATCTTGAAGGAAAGGTCGATAATGACACGGATTTGTCAGTTTTAGGTAACACTATAATAACTAGTGAAAATCAAAATGTTAGTTTAAATTTATTCATTTTAAATCAAACTTTAAAAGATTATGATGTTATGATAAATATAACTCCAGTAATAGTTCAAAACAATGAAGTCGAAACTGAATTAAATAATGTAACATATTCATACAAAAACAAATGGTTTAATCAATCTGGAAGCAACAATTTTTATTACAAAAGTATATTGCGGGCAGGTCAAAATTCAACTATTGTTACTAATATTGTTTTGCCAGAAAATGCTGTGGGTTATGATAAAATAGTTTTATTGAATGTGTCGGTAGATTATATTGAACATTCACAAGCAAACAGTATTGATAGTTACTATGACATTAATAATGACAACAGAATTTTATGGTTACAAGGTGAACCTAATAGTGAAGTTTTAGCTTGGGCTGAGCTTATGAAACAAAAGTTTACAGTTTATAAAAATTATGAAGATTTGATTAATAATTTAGGTTAAAAGGAGGGTAAAATATGGATATTAA
>CASFFI010000061.1 GCA_949293925.1 uncultured Christensenella sp.
AGGCGTCAACAAAAGGAATTATTCTTTCGTTTTCTATATCATAAGTTTTATCATAGTCAGTCGATAATATTATTTTTCCTCCTGATAATGTGTATAATACTGCTTTATCAATTTCCATAATGTTATAGTCGTTGTTGTTTTTAAATTTATTTAAATTTTTATTTGCTACTAACAACCATGTTTCATATTGTTTTAATCCGCCAACTTCATCATATTTTGATATTCTAAATAGTGCCATATTAATAGGCATTATTAAATTATAATTTCCTCCATATTTAAAAGAGTTTTGGTTTATTTTAACAGATACATTATTAGTTATTACTAAGTTCGTATTTTCATTGTTTTTATGATTAATATATGATGATTCAATATATGTTTCACCATTTATGTATTCCTTAAAACTTGTAGAATGTAAATCCTTTGGAATTTTAGGTATTATAATAAAATTTTTATTGTTTAAAATATTTTCATAATTCATAATTTAATCCTTTTAATTTTAATGAGTAGTTTTTAATTTATAAAAATTTTTTAATTGTTTCAATACATTTATTTGACTAAATTTACATATATATGTGTTTTTTTGTTTAAAAAGAACGATTTTTTATAGACTTTTGACAAAATTTATATGTTATGTTATAATTTGAGCGGAGTGATTATGGATTTAAAGACTATCCTTTTAGATAAAATAAAATACGAAAATTTAACAAAACAAGAATTATTTAATTTGATAACTATATCAAAAGAAAATAATATGGGAGATTATGCCTTGCCCTGTTTTTCTTTTGCTAAAACTTTACATAGGTCGCCTATGCAAATTGCGGAAGAAATCAAGAATTCTCTTATTTTAGACGGATTTATTGAAAAGGCAGAAGTTGTAAATGGATATTTGAATTTTTTTCTAAATAAGAAGTTTGTAGCATTGAAACTTTTAGAAAGTTTTAAGGACGGATTTAAACCTTGTAAGAGTAATAAAAAAGTAGTTTGCATTGATTATTCATCAGTTAATCTTGCTAAATATATGCACATAGGACATTGGTCAACTACTATAATAGGTGAATCTATTGCAAGACTCTATGAAAATCAAGGCTATAAAGTATATAGATTAAATTATATAGGGGATTATGGGTTACCTTTTGGCAAAATGGTATATGCGTATTTAAAATGGGGGAACAAAGAGGCCGTAGAGAAAAATGGTATTGATGAAATTCAAAACCTTTATGTGAGATTTTGTAAAGAAGAAAATGAAGAACTTCTTTCAAAAGCAAGAGAAATTTCTAAAAAGATTGAAGACAAAGATAAAGAAATATACCCTATTTACGAATGGGTTATTAAAATTTCAAAATCTGAAGCAAAAAGAATTTTAGATAAAGTTGGAATTGTGTTTGATTCTTGGAAAGGAGAAAGTTCATATAACGATAAAATGCAGCCTGTCATTGATGAAATAAAGTCTAGTGGGTTAGGCAAAATTAGTGAAGGTGCTTTGATTGTGGACTTAAGCGAATACAATTTAGGTGTTAGTGTAATACAAAGAAGTGATGGGGCGAGTCTTTATGTTACTCGAGACCTTGCCGCTCTTGAAGATAGGTATAATACTTATAAATTTGATGAAATGATTTATGTGACGGCGGTTCAACAGTGCAATCATTTTGAAAAACTTTTTAAATTGTGCGAACTATTAAAAAAACCTTATGCTAATAAATTGTACCACGCATATTATGGAATGTTTTCAACACCTGAAGGAAAGATTGCAAGCCGTAAAGGGAAACAAGCACTTTTTGAAGATATTTTGTTTGCCGCGGAAAAGAAGGTTAGAGAACAGATAACCAACAGAGATTTATCCAAAGAGCAAAAGGACGAACTTGTTAAAAAGATTGGTAAAAGTGCAGTTGCTTTTAGCGTTTTGAAAGTTGACAGAATTAAAGACAAGATTTTTGAAGTTGAAAAAGCGACAAGTCTTGATGGGGAAACTTCTCCGTACATTCAATACACACTTGCTAGATGTTGTAGTTTGTTAAATAAGGCAAAAACTTATAATATTGATATAAATTGTAATTATGCTGATTTAGAAGATGAAAACTCTTTCAATGTAATTTATTCACTTTTAAAAACTATTAATGAGATGAATACAGTTATTTATTCTGCCTTTGAGAAAAAAGAAACTAGTATTTTAGCAAGATACATTTTGGATTTATGTAAAGCGTTTAATAAATTTTATGTAGATGTAAAAGTTTTGGATTTACAAAATGTTAATACAACAAAGATTTACCTAATGCTAGTAAAAACCATTAAAAATGCTTTAGAGTATATGATGCCACTTCTGTGTATTGATTTAGTCGAATATATGTAAATTGGATAATTATGAGAAATTGTTTAAAGTTTTTAGTTATAATACTATCAAGTGTTTGTTTGTTTTTAACTGCTATATTAATTAATAACTCAAACAATATAATTTCACATTCGTTAAATGGTACTTTTATCGTTGAAAATATTGAGGTTTTCTGGGCTGAAAATATTGATGAAGAACAAAAAGAACAAATTTTATATGAAATGAATGTTGATGATGTTACTTATATAGAATCAATTAAAAAATTAATAAAAGATAGAATGTCAGAATTGAATCTTAACGTTATAAGCAGTAACGAAATTGAGTTGGTGGACAAATTGCATAATATGTATGAACACTTGTTTTATATTGCTGATAACAATGAAATTACAATTTTCAGCGATAGCGAATACCAAAACGAAGGGTCTAACATATTTGAAATAGGAAGCAAGTTTATTATAGAAAATAATAATAAGTTATCCACAGTCTATATCAATGATATTTTTGAAATAAAATTATTATTAATTAATACAAGTATTTAATTTTAATGTAAATAAAAATATCATTTAAAATATAATTTATTACTCGTTGTTAATTAATATTAGGTAAATTTAGAATGTATGTCAAAAACTAAAAAATAAAAATAGCACATTGTTTGTGTTATTTTTTTAATAAAAATATGAATATTTAACATTAATAAATTTAGTGTTTTCTAATATGTATTAAATAAAAAACAAAATCAAATATGATTTTTAAATTTCAACAAAAAATGATAATAAAAACACCACTATGAATTGTGGCAGATTAAAAAATAATAGAAACATATAGTATATTAAGGTTTAACTTATTATATATTTATAAACAATAAAAAAACACTATCAAAATAGTGATTTTTTAACAATATAATATGATTGGTAGTGCCAAGGGGAATCGAACCCCTGATACCGCCGTGAAAGGGCGGTGTCTTAACCGCTTGACCATGGCACCATAATATTAATTAGTGGTAGCGGCAGAGAGACTTGAACTTTCGACCTATCGGGTATGAACCGATCGCTCTAACCGCTGAGCTATGCCGCCATACTCTAAAATATACATCATTTGAATTTATTAGTCAAGATATTTTTACAAAATTTTTAAAATTTTAACATTTAATATTGAACATTTTAATATGTAATATAAAAACACTTCTTTACTTTGACTGATTTGTTCAGTTATCAGTTTTCGAAGTGGTTTATATTAAAACATCGTAACTCTAAAAACAACTCAGTTGTTTTTGTAATTTTAAAAATTTTATAATAAAGGCAATTATTTAGGCTATATTAAAAATATTATCTTTGGTCACTAATATTTGCGTTACTATTATTTTCTTGCAGTTCAGTAACAGAACTATAAGGGGCTCCTGATGTAGTACCAGATAATAGTGCAATGTCAACAGCATTTGAAGGGTCACCCCAAGAATTGCCAGAAAATTGAAATAATGCTTGGTCAACCACCCAACCTCTAGTGCTGAATACGACATTATGCGTTATAAATCCAGTTGAATTTGGATTTAAATATCCGCTTTGTCTTAGTGAATAGAAAATATTTCCATCAATCCAATTATTAGTAGTGCTATTTTGTGTAACTATGCCTCGATTAGTTACCCAAGTGTCTGAACTGCCCGCCTGGGTTGGTCCATAAAAAATATTATTTCTAATTACATTATTATTGCCACCAATTTGCACAAATTCAACAGGATATGGATTGTTACTTGTAAAGGTTAGCCCCTCAATTACATTACCACTACCGGTTATAAGCAATGGTACTGTACTTGCGGTTAATAATATAGTGGCGTTAGGTTTTCCCTTTATCGTTATATTGTTTTTAGATAAAGTGTTTGTTGTATCAATAGGATAAAATCCATCATAAAGTTCAATTGTTCCATTGTTCGCTACTACATTTAAAGCATCTTCAAGACTTGGAAAAGGATTTGCTTGTGTCCCATTTCCTCCAAAGGTATTACTTCTTACAAACACATTATAAGGGTTAAAAACTGAATTTCCGGAAGGTCCGCTTGGACCAGTTGCACCTGTTGGTCCGGTAGGTCCTGTTGTCCCTGTTGGTCCAGTAGGTCCGGTTGCACCTGTTGGTCCGGTAGGTCCTGTTGCACCTTGTGGAATAAAAAATGATAATTCTGCAGTTTGACCTACATTTGTTTGCTCAACTCTTGCATTTTCACCTGAAGGTAAAGTTGTTGTCGAAACAGCAGTTACTAAAGTTGTTGCAGGCCCTGTAGGCCCCGTTGGACCTGTGGCTCCAATACTACCAGAAATGCCGGCAGGCCCTGTAGGACCAGTTGGACCTGTCGCACCTATTAAACCAGCAGGACCCATGGGCCCTGTCGCTCCAGTTGGTCCAGTAGGTCCTGTCAAACCAACTGGACCTGCTGGTCCAGTTGGACCAATTGTACTGAGTTTATATTTATTGTTAGAAAATTTTGTATTTATATTTTTTTTGCAACACAAAGGAAAATTACAACAATTTCTATACATCTTTTTTAATATCCTCCTAAAAAATCAATATAAAACTAAAACATAATATGGAAACAAAATCTTTATTGTTAACTTATTACTTGCTTATTAATAAAAAACATTAAAATAAGATTTATATTATTCTATTTAGTTTTATATTGAATTAAAGTTGATTTAAAGTTTTAATAAAAATGTTTAGAAGGAATAAAAAATAATATATTACTCTACTATTTTGAAATATTTTTGTATCATATACTTATGAAGATTTATAATAAACTTGTTAGAGATAAAATACCAGAAATAATTGCTGGGGATAATGGTAAAACTTGTGTCACAAGAATTATGGGAGATGTTGAATATTTAGAAGCTCTTAATGCTAAATTGCAAGAAGAATTAAAAGAATATTTAGAAAGTGGAGATATTGAAGAACTTGCAGATTTAGAAGAAGTACTAAGAGCTATCCTTGATATGAAAGAAATATCTTATGAAAAGTTTGAAAACATTAGAAGAAAAAAAGTAGAAAAGCGTGGAACTTTTAAAAAGAAAATATTTCTTGTTAGCATAAGTGAAAAAGATGAGAAATAACTCATATTAAATAATAGAATAAATATTTTAAATTAATAGACACACTAAAAACAGTTAAGTAGATTTAAAGAAATTTTTTAGCAAGTCTATTAATTTTTTATTTCACTTTTTTATATAAATTATTAGTTAATTTTAAAGATATGAAGGATAATAACAATTTAAAATTAAAACTTATTAGATATTAGGAACGAATTCTTTGATAAAAAATGACATATATCTACAATGGTTCATAATATACTTAAGAGTACTTTTCATAATGGAGAATTTATGAATAATTATATAGATAAATTATTTTACGGACTTATTGAAGATATAAAATCTAAATCACAGGAAGAAATTTATAATCATATGCTCATTAAATTTATAACTCTTCCTATTGATAGAATTATTGCAATACAGAATTTTTTGAATCAATTTGAATATTGGGGAAAAATTGAAGTACAAAATAAAAATTTTGAAATGTTAAAATTAAAGTCAAGAATTTTTTATAAAAATATTCAGGATTACATTTGGCTATATGAAAATTTATCAAATTACAAATCTAAATATATTTTATTTGCTATTTTAAATAATTTTTACAATTTTGATTTTGATTCGCTTAAGAATTGTATGGAAAATATTTACAAACATTATTTTGATTTAGATATTATGCCAAACCGCAATAATGATGTTTTTGTAGATGTAGGAGCGTTTACTGGTGATAGTTGTTTAGATTATATTAAAAGTTTTGGGGATAATTCTTATAAAAAAATATATTGTTATGAAATTTGTAAAGAAAATATTGAAAAAATGAAACAAAATCTTAAAAATTATAAAAATATAGAGATAAAAGAATCAGCGGTCAGTGATAAAAACGGAAAAGCATATTTTGATTTGAATGTTGAACTATCTGCAAATAAACTTTCAAAAAATGGGCAAAATTTTATAAAATCAGTGAAACTTGATAATGATATTATTGAAAAAATTGATATTGTAAAAATGGATATAGAAGGTGGTGAAAAATCTGCACTAAAAGGTATGAAAAAACATATAGAAGTAGACAATCCAACCTTGCTAATTTCTGTTTATCATAACAATACTGATTTATTAGAAATTCCAAAAATTATTTTAAATTATAACAAAAATTATAAGTTTTATTTAAGATATTATGGAGGGTGTTATTTTGCAACAGAAATTGTTTTAATTGCTATTCCATATATTAAATAAATATTAGAATTTGTTTTTTAATTATAATAAATTTAAAGTATAATTTGCTTTATTCTTTATATCAAAATATGATTATAATTCAAAAGGGTCTTTAGTTCGTGCTATTGATTATAATGGAAATGTTGCTGAATATGTATATAACGATAAAGGAACTCTAATTAAAAGTAAGATGTATCATCAAGATGAACCTGCTAACAAATTTTATTCAGAACAGACATTGGATAATAAAGGACAACAAATTTACAATTTAAATAGTTTTGCTGAAAAACTTTCTGAAAATATTTATATAGATGGAACAGGAATAATAGAATCGGAAGTCGATATGTTTGGGAATAAAATTAGTTATGGATATGATGTTTATGATGATACTTTGCTCCAAATGACTACATCTATAGATGACGAAGTAAATAGCAATATTGTGAAATACACTGGTGATTTGCTGACTTCTCTAATTCATAATAACACTGAAATAAAATTTGAATATAATGGATTCAAAGAACAAACAAAGTGCGAAATAAATAATCAAGTTTATTGTACCACAGAATATGAGGATATAATTGAAACTAAAGTTTTAGAAGATAACACTACTAAAGAAATTTTAGTTGGTAGAAAAACAACAACAATTAATGCTTTAAATGAGAAGTTTGTTGTTTACTCAAACATTGATGGAAATATAACCAAAATTGAGTTTATTGATGTTAATAATAACATAAAAACATTAGTAGAATACAGATATGATGGTTATGGTAATTTAATATATTCACAAGATAATGAAAATTTTTCCAATACTGGAATTAATTATGATGAGTCTGGGAGACTTTTAACTAAAACATATAATCAAAACAATGTATCAATTCAAATTAATAATGTTTATGATAGGTTTGGTAATGTTTCTCACACAACTATTAGTTTTGGTGGGATAGCAGAAGAAACCTTTGAAACAGAAATAAATACAACTTATTCAAATGATACTCCTGACCCTATATTATCAGAAATCCGTATTGGTAGTTTGTCAGAAATTTATGAATATGATAAGCTAGGTCGAATTAAAAAGACAGATATAGGAATATTATCTATAGATAATCGTCAGGCTTTGTATAATAAATATTTTAATTATCTACAAAAGGGTGATCATACTTCTAATTTAATATCGGGTGAATGGTTTGGCATTAATGGTGTAGTAAACGACAATTTTAAGTATAGTTATGATAACAAAGGAAATATTGTTGCAATATTTGAAAATGGAATTTTAATTAAACATTTTGAATATGATGCTATTTCTCGATTAATTCGTGAAGATGATAAAAAATTAAACAAAACAGTCATATATGCTTATGATACAGGTGGAAATATTATTAGTAAAACAAATTACAATTATTCACGAAAAGATACTGATGAGTTAGAAAATGGTCAAATAATTAAATATACATATCCAGATTCAGGTTGGAAAGATCAATTATTAAATTATAACGGGCAATCTATTGTTTATGATTCAATGGGTAATCCTACTACTTACAGAAATAATACACTATTGTGGAGTCATGGCAGACAACTTGATGCATATAATAATATTACCTTTGGATACAATGCAGAAGGTTTTAGGACAACAAAAACAGTTAATAATATTGCAACAAACTTTTATTTAGATGGAAATAGAATACTAGCACAAAATAACGGGAATTTATTAGTGTTCAATTATGGATCAGAGGGAGTAATAGGCTTTACATACAAAAATGTTGGAGAATATTACTATAAAAAGAATATTTTTGGTGATATAATATCAATATTAAAATCAAATGGTGAAGAAATTGTTAAATATTATTATGATGCATGGGGAAATCACAAAACATATGTTTTAAACAATGGTCAATATGTTGACATTTCAGAAACTACAAGTTATACTCAAGATGGGTTAAACAACAAGACCATAGCACAACTAAATCCATTCCGCTATCGTGGTTATTACTATGATGTTGAAACTGGATTATATTATCTCAATTCAAGATACTATGACCCAGAGATTGGTAGGTTTATTAATGCTGATGATATATC
>CASFFI010000062.1 GCA_949293925.1 uncultured Christensenella sp.
AAACAAGAAGTTGCAAAAATTCCTAGCCACAGAATTTTAGCTATAAATCGTGGTGAAAAAGAAAAAGTGTTGTCTGCAAGTGTTGAAATTGACCCAAAACTCACTGTTTCAGTAATTGAAAATGAATATCTAAAAGAAAATCCTACAACTTATGATATTATGAAAGATGTTATATTGGATAGTTATGATAGACTTTTATATCCTTCACTTGAAAGAGAATGCAGAACTAACTTAACTGATGTTGCAAACGAACAAGCAATTAAAATGTTTGAAGTGAATTTAAAGCCTTTACTTTTGCAACCACCTTTGAAAAATAATGTTATTATGGGTCTTGACCCTGCGTACAGAACTGGTTGTAAAATAGCAGTTATTGATAAAAAAGGTGATGTTCTTGCTACTACTGTAATATATCCTACACCTCCACAAAATAAAACAGAGGAAGCAAAAGAAAAATTAAAATTCTTAATTGATAAATGCAAAGTTGATATTATAGCAATTGGTAATGGTACAGCATCTAAAGAAAGTGAAATTTTTGTAGCAGATTTAATTAAAGAATGTGATAGAAAATTAAATTATGCTGTTGTGTCAGAGGCTGGTGCTTCAGTGTATTCAGCATCTAAATTGGGTGCAAAAGAATTCCCTGATTATGATGTCGCTTTGCGTTCAGCGGTAAGTATTGCTAGACGCTTACAGGACCCTTTAGCAGAATTAATTAAAATTGATGTTAAATCAATAGGTGTTGGACAATATCAACACGATATGCCTCAAAACAGACTTACTGAAGTATTGACAAATACTGTTGAAGATTGTGTTAACTCGGTGGGTGTTGATTTAAATACTGCAAGTGAAAGTTTGTTAAGTTATGTGTCAGGAATAAACGGAACAATTGCTAAAAACATTGTAGATTATCGTTCAAAAGTTAAGAAAATCAACAATCGTGACGAACTTTTAAATGTAACAAAATTAGGGCCAAAAGCATTTGAACAATGTGCAGGTTTCTTAAGAGTAGTTGGTGGTGATAATGTTTTAGATAATACCGCTGTTCACCCAGAAAGTTACAAGGCGGTTAAAAAGTTATTAAATATTTTCAAAATGACAGAAAAAGATGTTGAAAATGGGAATATTTCAATGTTACCTAATTTGATTGCGGAAAAAGGCGAAAAAGCAGTAGCAGATATTTGTGAAGTTGGTGTGCCAACCCTTAATGATATAGTTAAAGAACTTTTAAAGCCTGGTAGAGATATTCGTGAAGATATGCCAAAACCAATTTTAAGGTCAGATTTGCTATCAATCGAAGACCTTAAACCTGATATGGTATTAGATGGTGTTGTGAGAAATGTAATTGACTTTGGAGCTTTTGTTGATATCGGAGTTCACCAAGATGGACTTGTTCATATCTCACAAATCTCAAAAGATTACATTAAACACCCTAGCGAAGTTTTAAAGGTAGGTCAACAAGTTAAAGTAAAAGTTTTATCTGTTGATTTGCAGAAAAAACGAATTGCTCTAACAATGAAAGATATAGACGAATAAAAGACTGCGAAAGCAGTCTTTTTTATTATAAATTTTATATGTGTGTTATTCTTAAATATACATATAAAGTTTATTTGTAATTATAATGAAATATAATTTAATCATTTTATAATTTCATTTGATAAAGTATAATAAGGTAATCGTTTAAATTTGTATGTGCGTTTATATACATTTTATTTAATTTACTTTATTATTTGAATGACAAATTTTAATTATTCTAGATTTTGCTGTTTCTTTTACTTGTTGCAAACCTATTTTACCATAAACTCTAGGGTCAAAATTTTCTGGATTTTCATGTAATGATTTTCTAATTCCTAAAGTATATGCAAGTCTTAAATCGCTGTCCATATTTATTTTACAAATATGTGTTTTGTATATGCCATTTAAAAGTCCATCATTTCCTTTTGCATTATTAATTTTTCCACCTAACGAATTTAGTTCAGTTACAATTTCAGGCTCTATTAAACTTGCTCCGTGCAAGACTAGGGGAATATTTGGTATATATTTCTCTATTTTTTTCAATATATCTTTTCTTATTTTGCCATCACCTTTAAATTTATACGCTCCGTGATTTGTTCCTATTGCTATTGCCAAACTGTCAACATTAGTTAGTTCTACAAACTTTTTTGCTTCTAGAGGATTTGTAAATCTATCTACATCACTAGCGTTAGGGTTGTCATCATCACCTTTTAAAGCGCCTATTTCTGCCTCTATGTGTACTCTTTTTTTATGAGCTAAATTTGCACATTTTTTTGTTAATTTTACATTTTCTTTAAAACTTAATAATGAACCATCTATCATTACACTATCAAATCCTAAATTTATAGCAAGTTTTATAGATTCATAACTATGGCCATGGTCTAAATGTATGCTGACTGGGAGTTTTTGTTCGTGTATGCTTGAAACTATTCCTTTTATTATGCAAGGTGTAAAATATTTTATAGCACTTTCACTAACTTGTAGTATCGCTGGAGATTTTGTTTCTTTAATCGTCTCAATTATGGCAAGTAAAATCTCTAGGCTTGGAAAATTAAATGCAGGAACTGCATATCCCTCTTTCATCGCTTTTTTTAATAATTTTGTATGTATGTTTTTCATATTTCCCCTTAAATTATTAAAACAATTATATTTAAAATTATTTTTGTGGTCAAACAATTTACTAGATTTATTATTTATCTTGTAAATATTTTTAAGTTTAATGCAAAAATTAATTGTGGAGGGTTTATGAAAGAAGTCAACACAAAGTTATTAACTAGAATATATCAAGACGCAAAAATAGGTGCTATGGCAATTGACAATGTTATTGATAAGGTAAAAGATGATGATTTTAAAGGATTATTATCAAGGCAAAAAGATGCGTATGAAAATGTGGCTTTTAAGTGTGAGGAAATAGCAAAAAAAGGAAAAACAAAATTGCCAGATAATAGTTTTTTTACTAAAGTTAAACAGAACATTATGATAAATATGAGTCTTTTTATGGACGACACAACAAGACACATTGCAGAAATTATGATAACTGGGACTACAATGGGTATTATAGACGCAACAAAATCTTTATATGATTTATCAAAAGCAGATGATGAAATTGTTTCTCTTGGGCAAAAGTTAGATACTTTACAAGAACAATATATAGACGAACTTAAAAAATTCTTAAAATAAATGATTAAATATTAGGTTTTTTGTAAACTTTTGTATATACTATTTAAAAGGTGTATATGAAAGTTTTTTTTGTGGTTGATAATCCATCTCCTATAAAAGAAAAAATCGAAATAATAAAATCAATTTTTGATGCAGAATTGATTGTTCTTTTTCAAAAAGATTTTGAAGATTTGTATTTGGGCGCGGATTATTTAAAAGGGGTTTTAACGAAGAATATTTCTAATGTAAATAGTTTTTTAGATTATTACTTTAAAGAGAATTTGACAAGTGATATTATTATTATATATTCATCTTGTCAATTTGATAAATTGCTATTGCTAAATTTGAAAAACGAAATAGATGCAGGAAATGATATAGTATATTTAAAAAATAAAAATAAAATTTCAGGGTTGTATAATTTTTTCGTAAAAAAAACCATTGGGTTAGAAGATATGGGTGGAAGCAAAAAATTGCAGTACATAAGTAAATCTATAGTAGAAGAGCTTGTTTTATTAGGCTTTAAATATAGAATTTTAAAAGCAGAAGCAAAATTAGCTGTATTAACAAATTACAAAACAAAAAAGGAAAAAAACTCTTTTAAAATAAAGTCGTATAATTTGTGGGCATTGATGTCTTTATTTGTATTGACTATGGTATGTGCAATAACATTCAATTTTATAGATGGGACATACATATTGATTTTGGTTTTTATTTGTTTGTATGTAATATGCATTTTTGTAAATGTAATATTAATTCTTAAAAATATTTTAGATGAACGATTAAAATGAATATAATATAAAAAAAAGCATTATTAACATTTAAATTTTGCAAAGGATAAAATAATTCAGATATTTATAAATATTTAATAGATATACAATTCGTATATCCTTTATTTTATGGATTCGCAAAAATTTTTACCCCTATTTTATAGAAAAATAATTAAGAATTTTAACATAGAACTTTATATATTAATTATTAATATAAAACTGCTTTTTCTGAGATATTAAAAAATTGTATAATCAATATATAATTATATTTTAGGTTTTGACAAATAATATAAACGATGTTAATCTGACTACGTAGGAGGAAATATGACAAAATTTGTTGATACAATTTATGCAGAAGCTGTAAAAAATGCTTTAATGAAGTGGAATAATCGTTTAACTAAAGAAGAAGCAATTAAAAAAACAGAAAACTTAGGAAGTGTTGAAGAAGCTGAAAAAGAAGTAGTTTATGGTTCTGTAGATGCTGCAATAAAAGGACTTGCAAATGTATTAGGTTTGGAACAGGAAGAAGAACAGGAAGTAATTGAATTATTAACAAAAAATGTAAAAGAACAGGATAAAATAAACGATGATTTAAAAGAAAGAATAAAAACTCTTATAGAAGAAAAAGGAATATATAAGATTATCTTAGCTACACTATCAAATATTCATGATGAATGGGTAAAGAAAAATGGTAACAAGTTCTGTGCGCGTGATAAAAATTATCAATTTGTACCACTAGCATTGTTACCTTTTAGTGAAGTTGAATCAGATTTATTATTTTTAAAACCTATACTTAATGCTTTATCTTTTGAAATTAACGAAAAAGATTTAGAGAGAGAATTTGGTTATTATCGAAATTTTTATATGCAAAGAAAATATATTTTTAATATGGAATTTTTGTATAACTTTATTAAAAGCGGTTCAATTGTATATGACGCACTTAAAAATGTAACAACTAACAGAGGGAAAGAAGGTGGAAAAAAAGAATTGATAGATGATATTTTAGAAAACGAACCAGATGTGGCTCGTCGTATGGTAGTACAAATTGTAGAAGAAGCAAAAATATTTGGTAATATTGATGACTATTCTAAGACATTGTAAGTTTAATTTGATAATCAATACCTAAAAAAGATAATAAACAAACAAAGGGAATTACATTTCTGTAATTCCCTTTTATTTTTTTTATAAAATATCATGCTTTACATTGTTTTACAATCTTTCAAAAAGTTTTTTACCACTACTAAATAAAATAATAAATAGAGATATTAAAATTATTATAGATAATGTTATGCTTATAATTAAACAAATTAATGCGGATATATTAAACACAAAGTAAAATATTAAAGGAATAGCGGATAACAATATATCAATAAGCATTGTAAAAAGAGTACTCATTCCTTGTTTTACTGCTTGATATTCGTTGTCCCAATTTAATTTCGCGTACCTTAAATTTAATAATAGTCCTACGAGTATAAATATAAATGTTGTCAACATTGCATAAACAAATATGCATAATATTGTTGCTATATTAATATTTGTAAAAATTAATATTCCTATCACTCCAACCAACAAAAAAGGTAAATATAAAATTGAATTAAATAATATTTTTGCAATAGATATTGTTTTAAAAGATATAGGTAAACTTTTTATTTTATAAAGTTTACTACCTTCCATTGATATTGACACAGAAGTAGGAGGTGCTATACCAAGGCATAATACCAACATTAATGCTAATATTAATACTGAAATGTCAATTGAAACATAACTTGTAAAAGATTTAATATTAAGCAACATAGATAGTAGCATAACAATCATTAATATTGGACCCGTCATTCCATTAATGAAGTATATGGGTGTCATAAAAAATGTTTTAGTTTCTTTTTTTATTAAACTTTTAATTATACTTGATTGCTTAAAACATAATTCTTTTTTCTTAGTAATTTTTTTACGAATTGTTTTAATAGATGAGTTTATGCTTTTGTATCCGATAGATACAATAAATATACTAATTAAGGCAAAAGCAACACTAATCAAAATAAAATAAAATGCATATAAAAAACTGTTCTCTATTAACGCTTGATTTAAAAAATATATATGCGGGCAAATGACTTTTAAAAACATTGGTATTCCACCAGAAAATATTTCAATGATAGTGTTAGAATTCATTGAGTAAATTAAAGTCAAATATACAACTAAAATCAAAATGCTAAATATACTTTTTATTATTGATTTATTTTTCATTTTGCTAGTAATCGCATTAATAATCCAAGCTAGTATGCTACCAAATAATTGAGTGTAAGCAGGCATTAAAACTAATGCTAACGCAAATAAAGTAAATCCTAATATAGTAATGCGTGAAAATATGAAATATACTACAAACGCAGGAATAATGATAGCACAATTATATAACAAAGATATAAGATATGAATTAAGGTATTTTGCAGTTATAATATTTATAGGTTTGATTGGTAAACTCGCTAGCAAGTCATAATCTTTATTGTTGTAAAAATATGTTTGTGAGTCAAACATTGTAATCATTATCACCATAATAGTTGCTAGTATAAAAGCAAATAAAAGAACAATATTTGTATTTCCAGTTTTAGATAGAGGCTTTGCAATAGTATAGAATGAAAAACCAATACAAACAGCGATAAATGCAAATAATACAATAATTGAAAATAAACTTCTATTTAATTTCTTTTTAGAATACATTAAGTTTGAAATGGTGTTGCGAAAATAGATTTTAGTTAAGTTAATGGTCGTTTTCATCTTCTTCCAACTCCAAGAAAATATTTTCTAAACTTTTCATTCCTTTAATGTTTGACATCGTATCGTAAGCAATAAGTTTGCCGTTTTTTATTATTGCTACATGTGAACAGATTTTTTCAGCGACTTCTAAAACATGTGTCGAATAAAATATGGCACTTCCATTATCTGCTAGTTCTCGCATAATTTCCTTAAATTCGTGGCTGCTGATAGGGTCTAATCCTACGAATGGTTCATCGAGCAGAATTAATTTAGGGCTATGAATTAAAGCTGAAACTAGTGCCAACTTTTGCTTCATTCCATGGCTGTATGATGATATACTTTCATTGAGATTATCAACTATTTGTAGTCTTGAAGAATATTCTATAATTTTTTTCTTTCTTTCTTCGCTAGACATATTAAATACATCTGCAATAAAATTAAGGTATTCTATTCCTTTTAAGTGTTCATAAAGATCTGGGTTGTCTGGTAAATACGCTAATTGTTTTTTTGCTTCCATAGGGTGAGTTTTTATGTTAATACCAGCCACTTCAATTTCTCCAGAATCAAAAGTGATTATTCCAGCGATTGATTTTAAAGTAGTAGTTTTACCCGCTCCATTATGTCCTATAAAGGCACAAATTTGACCAGGTTTGACTTGTAAAGATAAATCGTTAACAGCTATTTTATCTCCAAATTTTTTTGTTAAATGTGAAATAGTAAGCATAATTTTTCCTTTTATTGTTACATTACATTAATTTTATCATAAATATAAAAAAATGTCTATTTAATTCAGATTATAGACATTTTAATATTAAGCTATTTAAATCTTATAAATAAAGATTACTTGTTATCAACAGAGTACATATAAGATACCATGTCTATTAGTTTATTAGAGTATCCCCATTCATTGTCATACCACGCAACTAGTTTTACAAAATTTGGACTTAACATTATACCTGCTTTTTCATCAAATATAGAGGTTCTGCTGTCTCCAATAAAATCGCTTGACACAACAGGTTCATTTGTATATCCTAAAATTCCTTTCATTTGATTTTCAGAATATTTTTTGATAGTTGCACAAATGTCTTCATAAGTTGTTGCTTTTTTTAGTTTTACTGTAAAATCAACAACAGATACATTTAATGTAGGAACTCTAAAACTCATTCCTGTTAATTTACCTTTTAAGTGAGGAATTGTTTCGCCAACCGCTTTTGCTGCACCTGTTGAACTAGGAATAATATTGTAACTTGCAGCACGACCACCTCGCCAATCTTTTTTTGACACTCCATCAACAGTAAGTTGTGTTGCAGTGGTGGAGTGTATTGTACTCATTAAACCTTCTTCAATGCCATATACATCATCAATAACTTTAGCGAGTGGTGCTAAACAATTTGTTGTGCAACTTGCATTGTTTACAACTAACATATTTTTCTTGTAAGACTTATGATTTACACCATATACAAATGTTGGATTATCTTTTCCTGGTGCTGTAATCAATACTTTTTTAGCACCGCCTTTTAAATGTTTTTTAGCATCTTCTGTTTTTGTAAATTTGCCTGTTGCTTCTAAAATATATTCTGCATTAGCACTTTTCCAATTAATATTTTCTGGAGACATTTCTGCAAAAAATTTTATTGTATTTCTTCCAATTTTTAATACTCCTGATTCATAAGTCATAAGTTTTGAAGATTTTCCGTGTATTGTATCGTAATTAAATAAATAACAAGCATATTCTGGTGTCAAAAATGGGTCATTAATTGCTGTTACTTTTACATCAGAACGAGTTAAACTTGCACGAAGTGCCAAGCGTCCAATTCTTCCAAAACCATTAATACCTATTTTAATCATATAAAAAATTTCCCCCTTGAATGTTATATATTAATTGTACTTAATAAATTTAATAAAGTCAAACAATATTTATCGCTATGGTACAATATCATTTTTATCAATATTTTAAAAATTTAAAAATAATCAACAAAATTATACAAAATATTTATTAAAAAATAGTAAAAAATTAAAAATTTAATAAATTTTCTGTAATTTTCTTTTTACAATGCAATTTAAAGTATTTTTTAGATATCAAATAAATATTTTTATTAAAATTAAAAACAATTAACATATTTTTTAATTAAAATATTATTTGTAATTTATTTTTATTAAAATAATCAAAAAACATACAATAAAATTAAATATATTTTAAAATCAATGTAATATATTTTTAATTTTTCAATTTTATTTAATTATATATAAAACATTTTTATTTTTTAAATTTTAAAGTGCTTCAAAATCAAAATTTGAGAGTAGAATTTTATTTTAATAGATATTGTAATTATTTAGTCAATGTGGTATAATTTTATTATGGAAGATTTTTTTAATGCAATGAATTTAAACACTCCACTCGCTGAAAGAATGCGTCCAAACTCTATAAATGAATTTGTTGGGCAAAAACATATTGTAGGGGAGGGGAAACTGCTTTGGAGATGTTTAAAAGTTAAAAGGTTATCAAGTGTCATTTTTTACGGACCACCAGGTGTTGGTAAAACTACACTTGCGTATTTAATTGCTAACACTTTGCAACAAAAATATGTAAAATTAAATGCTGTTTCATCAGGGGTTAGTGATGCCAAAAAAGTAATCGCTGATGCAAAACACAATTTTGAATTATATGGCAAATCTACTTTCTTAATTCTTGATGAATGTCACAGATGGTCTAAAGCACAAAGTGATTCAGTTTTAGAGGCAATTGAAAAAGGTTACATTACATTCATAGGGACTACTACTGAAAATCCGCATATTTCAATGACTCCTGCAATTGTATCCAGATGTAGAATATTCAAGTTTTTGCCACTTGGCGAAAATGATATAAAAGATGCTTTAATAAGATCGTTAAAAGATAAAGAAAGAGGATTGGGAAAATTTAATGTAAATATTACAAGTGATGCTTTAAACCATATTGCTTTTGCAAGTTCCAGTGATTTACGAAATGCTTTAAATGCTTTGGAACTAGCAGTCTTAACTACTAATCCTGATAAAAATGGTGTAATTACTATAGATAAGGAAGTGGCAGAAAACTGCATACAACAAAAGGCTATTTCAGTTGATGAAAATATGTATTTTGATTTGCTTTCTTGTTTTTGTAAAAGTATAAGGGGAAGTGATACAGAAGCTGCTCTTTACTATTCTCAAAGGTTAATACAGTCTGGTTGCGACCCGTTGATTATTTGTAGGAGATTAATATGCCATTGTAGTGAAGATATTGGTATGGCAGACTCAAATGCTTTATTGTTAGCAGTGTCAGCCCTTATTGCAATGAAAAATATTGGGTTACCTGAAGGAAATATTCCGTTAACACACGCCATTATTTATGCATGTGAAACAGAAAAATCAAATAGCGTAATTATCGCATTAAACAAGGCAAAAGAAGATGCTATAAAGTTTGCTGATGACAAAATACCGCTTCATCTAAAGAATTATCACTATGATGAACCAAATGTTGAATATAAATATCCGCACGATTTTGGAGGATATGTCGCTCAACAATATATGCCAGATAGTTTAAAAGATAGAGTATATTATATTCCTTCTAATAATGGCAGAGAGAAGGGATTAAAAAGAAAAAAAGAAAGAAATAAGTAATAAATTAGTTGCAAAATATTTATAAATGATTTAAAATTTAACCGGAGGATTTATGGAATTAAAAGGAAGTAAAACTGAACAAAATTTGATGTACGCTTTTGCAGGCGAATCTCAAGCAAGAAATAAATACACATACTTTGCTTCACAAGCAAAAAAAGATGGCTATGAGCAAATTGCTGAAATTTTTGAAATTACTGCAAATAATGAAAAGGAACACGCTAAAATGTGGTTCAAACATTTAAACGGCGGTGCTATTCCTTCTACTATTGAAAATTTAAAAACAGCTGCTCAAGGTGAGAATGAAGAATGGACTTCTATGTATAAAGAATTTGCAGAAGTTGCAAAAAAAGAAGGATTTTTAGATATTGCTAAAGAGTTTGAAGGCGTAGCAGAAATAGAAAAAGCACACGAAGAAAGATATTTAAAACTTCTTGA